>NZ_CALAEQ010000015.1 GCF_937891065.1 uncultured Lutibacter sp.
AAAGAAGGAGATGTTGTACCTGGTAATTCTCATTTTGACACTACAAAAGGACATATTGAATTTAGAAAAGCTACCGCTGTAGATTGTACTATTGATGAAGCTTTTGATACAGCTATCATTCATCCTTTTAAAGGAAATGTAGACTTAGGTAAATTAGAAAAGGTATTTAAAAGTCATCCTAAGGAAAAAATACCATTTGTAATTTTAACAATCACTTGTAACAGTGCTGGTGGTCAGCCGGTTTCTGTTCAAAATACTAGAGAAGTTTCAGGATTATGCAAAAAATATGGTATACCGTTGTATTTTGATGCAGCACGTTATGCTGAAAATGCATATTTTATTAAAAAACGTGAAGCTGGATATGAAAATAAAACTATCAAAGAAATTGTTAAAGAAGTATTTTCTTATGGTGATGGAATGACAATTAGTGCTAAGAAAGATGGCTTAGTGAATATGGGTGGTTTTATTGCCTTAAATAACAAAGAAGTTTTTAAACAAGCCACCGTTTTTAATATTATGTATGAAGGTTTTATCACTTATGGTGGTATGAACGGACGTGATATGGGTGCTTTAGCTGTTGGTTTAGATGAAGCTACAGAATTTGATTATTTAGAAAGTAGAGTTGAGCAAATAGCACATTTAGGTAAAAAATTAGTTGATTATGGAGTGCCTGTTCTTCAACCTTTTGGAGGTCACGCCATATTTTTAGATGCTAATAAATTTGTGCCAAAAATACCAAGAGAAGAGTATAGAGCACAGGCTTTAGCTATTGAACTTTATATTGTTGGAGGTATTAGAGGTGTTGAAATTGGGACAGTTTTAGCTGATAGAGATCCTTTTACACGAAAAAATAGATTTCCAGATTTAGAAATGGTAAGGCTAGCAGTACCAAGAAGAACCTATACTAATAACCATATGGACTATGTTGCGGCGTGTTTAAAAAATATTTTTGATACTAGGGAAGAAGCAAAATCTGGTTATGAAATAACTGATGAAGCACCTATTATGAGACATTTTACTGTTAAATTTAAAAAAATATAATACCTTATAATCTTTTTTGATTAGTTTTGCAGCATAGAAACCAAAAAATATTATAATGTTATCACGTGCTAGTAAATACGCAATTTTATCAACACTTTTTTTAGCTGAACATTCAAATGTTGATAAAAAAATAAGTGTAAAGGTAATTTCTGAAAGTATTGATGTTCCAAGTCCATTCTTGGCAAAGTTATTTCAACAACTAGTACGTGGTAAAATTATATCTTCTACTAAAGGCCCAAATGGCGGCTTCTTTTTAACGGATAAAAACAGGCAAAAAAATGTGCTTGATATTATTGAAAATATTGATGGTTTAAATAAATTCAATGATTGCTTTTTAGGACTTAATGAATGTGATGGTAAAAATCCTTGCCCTGTTCATTTTATAGTTGAACCTTTTAAAAATAGTTTATTGGGTAAATTTAAAGATAAAACTATCCACGAGTTTTCGCTAGAAATTTCTGAGAAAGGGAGAGTACTTACATTAAAAGGATTAGATCTATCATAAATAATTAATTGACAAATATCATATTTTATTATTAATATTTTCATACTTTTGTCTTATTAAAAGATAAAAAGGTCTTTTAATAATGTGAATGTTAAATTAATCAAACTAATGAAGTATGTTATCTAAAAAACAAGCAAGGGCTTTCTTTCTAGGAGGGACATTAGTAACGTTTCTTATTTTTATAGGACTTACGGTGTATTCTTTATCAGGAGAACAAGATCAAACAAACGAAGAAAATCTTACTGCAGAGGTAGTTAGAGGAAAAGAAATTTGGGAAACAAATAATTGTATGGGATGTCATACATTATTAGGAGAAGGAGGGTATTATGCTCCTGAATTAACAAAGGTTATTGATAGGTTAAATTTTAAATATAATGATAATGGTGAAGAAGTTATCAAAGGTATTTTAATGTCAAAAGTACCTTGGCAACCTAATGGAAGACAAATGGTAGCTTATGGGATGACTGAAGGTGAAGCAAAAGATGTGATAGCTTTTTTTAAGTGGATTGGAGAAATTGACCTAAATGGATTTGGAGAAGTTGTTGGAGTAGATAGAAAAATTTCACCATTAGCAAAAGATAAAATTAACAACTAAACTAAAAAATTATGAAATATAAATCACAAAAAGTAGCCTATTGGTTTTTTGCCCTTTCAATGTTGTTGTTTGGGTTGCAATTGGTATACGGTTTTATTATGGGTTTTGCTCATGCAGGATATGATGGGTTGCATGATGTTATCCCTTTTAATACAGCAAAAGCAGTTCATTTAAATCTACTAGTAGTTTGGCTACTATCAGGATTTATGGGTGCTGCATATTATATTATTCCAGAAGAAGCACAAAGAGAATTAGTAAGTGTAAAATTGGCCTATGTACAGTTAATTAGTTTAGCATTAGTAGGTGTTGCTGCAATTGTAGGTTTTCACTTTAATATTTGGGAAGGAAGAAAATTTTTAGAAATTCCTAGAGGACTTGATTATTTAGTAGTAGTTAATGTACTCTTATTTTTAGGTTTAATTTTGGTTACTTTATTTAAAGGTAAGCGACAAACAACTACAGCTTTAGTACTTTCAATGGGGCTTTTATTTGCTGCATTACTGTATTTACCAGGAATGTTACCATTTGATAGCCAAGTAACAGATTCATTTTTCCGTTGGTGGGTTGTTCACTTATGGGTAGAAGGAGTTTGGGAATTAATTATGGGAGGTATTTTATCTTTCTTATTAATTAAATTAACGGGTGTTGATAGAGAAGTTATTGAGAAATGGTTATACGTAATTGTAGGTTTAACTTTCTTATCAGGAGTTTTAGGAACAGGACACCATTACTATTATATTGGTGTTAACAAAATATGGTTAATTGTAGGTGGTATTTTCTCCGCATTAGAACCATTAGCATTTTTAGCAATGGCGTTGTTTGCCGTTAATATGTACAGAAAAGGAGAAAAGAAACATCCAAATAAATTAGCTTTATATTGGACATTAGGAGCAGCAATTGTATCATTTGTAGGTGCAGGTTTATTAGGATTTGCACACACATTACCACAAACAAATTTATATACACATGGAACTTTAGTTACTGCTATGCATGGACATTTAGCCTTTTGGGGAGCTTATGCAATGATAGTTTTAGCTATTATTAGTTACAGCTTACCAAATATGACTGGAAGAAAACTTTACGATAGTTCTATGGGTAGAATGGCATTTTGGTTATCTAATATTGGTATGATTGGAATGACAGTCGCATTCGGAGTTGCTGGTGTTGCTCAAGTATATTTGGAAAGGAAATTTGGAAGAGATTTTATGGAAGTGCAACTAGAGATTGAGATTCACTTTATAGTTTTAATTCTTTGTGCAACTTTATTTTCAACAGGTATCGTTTTATATATGATTGATTTTTATAGACATGGTACACCTAATGATGAAGCATTAGTAGCAAAAGAGTAATTTATTAACAGTAGTTTTTTATATTGATAACCAGAGTTAAAGATGTTGTTATTTTTAACAACTTTCAATTCTGGTTTTCTTATAAACCAAAATAAGAAATTCGAATGAGTAATCAAATTCCATACTACCATCAAATAGGAAAAGAAATTGAAGTATTTGAACAGGCCTATAAAAATAAAATACCTTTTTTATTAAAAGGACCAACAGGAACAGGTAAATCAAGATTTATTGAGTTTATGACTCATAAATTAGATAAAAAGTTAATCACTATTTCTTGTCACGAAGAAACTTCTTCAACCGATTTAATTGGAAGATATATTATAAAAGGAGCAGAGACAGTTTGGTTAGACGGTCCACTTACAATTGCTATTAAGGAAGGTTCCATTATTTATTTAGATGAAATTGCTGAAGCAAGACCCGATGTAATTGTTGCAATTCACTCTTTAACCGATCATAGGCGAGAATTATTTATTGATAAATTGGGAGTAACAGTAAAAGCACATAAAGATTTTATGTTAGTTGCATCTTTTAATCCAGGATATCAAAAAGGGTTTAAAGAATTAAAACCATCAACTCGACAGCGTTTTATTGCAATGTCATTTGCATATCCAGATGCTAAAATTGAAGCCGAAATTTTAGTTAATGAAACAGAAATTGAAATTGGAGTAGCTAAAAAATTAGTAAATATTGCAACTAAAATTAGAAATCTTACTGAGCTTGGTTTAACTGAAACAGTGTCAACTCGTTTGTTGGTTGATGCAGCTAAACTAATTCATAGTGGTTTACCAAAAAGACTTTCAGTTGAAGTAGCTATTGTTGAGCCTTTAACCGATGATTTAGAAGTGGTTGAAGCCTTAAAAGATTTATGCAATTTAATGATATAAAGAATAAGATGTCACACTGAGCTTGTCGAAGTGTTTATTTAGAAGCTTATTATTAATATAGAAACTATGTTCGAACCAGATGAATATATATTTACTAAACTTGCTTACTACTTTAAAAGAAGAAGATTAAAGAAGCAAGAAAGTATTGCTCATGTGGTAAATCTAAGTGACTTAAAACCACGATTAGTTATTTTTGCACGTGCAATTACTGGTGAATCTATCGAGATTTTTGACGCTGAACGAGAAGGAGGGTATAAAAATAATAATTTTTTTCTTCCAACAAAATTTGCTGAGTTTTCTTCTACTGATGAAAATATTTCTTTCTACTTATTCAGAGTTTTGTATTTATCAGTTCAAAAAAATTTAGATTTAAATTGGAATGATAACCAAGAACATGAGTTAGCTGAATCTCAAGAAAAAGCAAAAGAAACTTCTCAAATTGTATTAGACTCTTTGTTTGAACAATTTCCAATCACAAAAAAATATTTTCAAAAATTTATTCAGTTTTATTCAGAAAAAGCAAAAGATGAATCCTTAGCCGATTATACATTTGTTTTTGGAAAATGGATGAAAAATAATCCTGAAGAGCCTTCTAATAAAAAACTGAAAAACTTCACAGATAAAGTGAAAAAGGGTGATGAAGAAAAACCAAAAACAACCCTAAAATCAAAAGCTGTTGAAGAGATTATTTCAGTTCAAGTAGATCAAAAGCAAATAGAAGATGCCGTTTTACAACATCAATTTGAAAAAGTAGAAACAGCTGAAGAATTTGGCGGTAACTTTAGAGATATGGATGGTGATGATGATTTAGAAGATCATTCAAATGCGTTAGATGAAATTAACATGAAATATACTGTTCGAGTTGATGATACTGCACATTCTGTTTATCAAGCCGATTTTATTGAGAATACAACAGTTTCTGAAAGTGCAGAAATTGACAGTACAGGATATCATATTAATTATGATGAATGGGATTATAAAAAACGAGCTTATAAACATAATTTCTGTAAAGTATACCCTAAAACATTGTTAAAATCAAATGTTGGTTATTATAAAAACACACTAAATCAATATAGATCAACACTTGCGGGTTTAAGAAAAATGTTAACCACAGTTAACAATAAATACCAGCAACAAAGAAGGCAAACTCAAGGTGAAGAATTTGATATTGATGCTATTACAGATTTATTTGTTGATGTACATTCTGGGCATACACCTTCTGATAAAATTTATTTATCAAAAAGGAAAAAAGAAAAAGACTTATCCATTTTATTATTATTAGATATTAGTTTATCTAGTGATGGTTATGCTGCTGGAAATAGAGTTATAGATGTTGAAAAACAAGTGTCAATATTGTTTGGAGAAATATTAGATGAGTTTAATATAGATTTTTCGATAGACTGTTTTTATTCAAAAACAAGAAACCATTCAAGTTATTTAACCATTAAAGATTTTGATGAAGATTGGAATAAAGCTAAGTTTAAAGTAGGTGCAGTTGAGCCAAGTGGTTATACAAGAATTGGTGCGGCTTTACGTCATTCAGGTGCAATGTTAGATAAACGAGACACCAAAAATAAGTGGGTTATTTTAATTTCAGATGGAAAGCCAAATGATTATGATAAATATGAAGGTAAATACGGTGTAAATGATGTAAAACAAGCATTAAGAGAATTGAATGAAAGACAAATAAATTCATATGCATTAGCAATTGAAGCAGAGGCAAAATATTACTTACCACAAATGTTTGGGCAAAACCATTATCAAATTTTAACCACTCCTGTTGAACTACTAAAATCGTTAGTACAGTTATACGAAAAAATCAAACATCAATCTTAAATATTGTTAAAATAAAAACGTATTTAATGATTTTATTACCCACCTAAAGTATTGTTTTATAGTTGGTTGTAAAATATTTATAAAAAAGGACAAAATTGTCTTTTATTTGGTATATTTGCACTCTAAATAAATGATTATGCAAATTACAAAAGAAAATACAGTTGCTGAGGTTGTTTCAAAAAATCTTGGATCTGATCACGTTTTCAGCAAATATAAAATTGATTTTTGCTGTGGAGGAGGAGACACTTTAGAGAAAGCGCGTAAAGAAAGCGGCGTTGAATTTGAGGTATTAAAAAATGAAATTGAAGCTATTAATAGCAAAATTTCAGGAGGTACAAGTATTGACGAATTAGATATTCCTACTTTAATTGATGGAGTTAAAGGTGGTTACCATACATCTATTAGCGACACTATATTTGAAATTCTTCCATATGCAGCTAAAGTTGCAGAAGTACATGGCAGTGAACATCATGAAGTAATTGAAATTAATGAATTGGTAAAAGGTGTTGAAGTTGTAATAACTGAAACGTTTAAAAATTCAATTATGAGTTTGTATCCTATTATTAATGAAATAGTTGATACCACTTTTAAATCAGAAGAAGTTACATTAGAAAGTTTACAAGATTTTCAAAAAGCTATTAAAAGAAACGAGATTGCTCAAGCATTAATGGGTGATTCTTTCAAAGAAATTTCAAAATTATCTTCTAATTATACAACTCCAGAAGGAGCTTGTAATTCATACAAATATTTATATAAAAACTTACAGCAATTAGAACATCAGGTTCATAAATATATGCATTTTGAGAAAAATGTATTAATCCCAAAAGCTTTAAAATTAATTAAATAATGGATTCATTTTTACCCACTGTTGCAAAATTACCAGAAGGACATCCTGTAAAAGTTTATTACGAGGAAGCAGCCTTAATACAAAATATATTATTAGAATTATACGATGCTGATCCTGTTGAAGATTTTCAAAAGTATTTCAATGTTTTCAATCAATTAACTACAATTGAAAAACGTTTTGCACGTAAAGAAAATCAATTATTCCCATATTTAGAAAAACATGGTTGGGAAGGTCCAAGTCAAGGAATGTGGTCTTTTCATGACAATTTACGTGATCAAATTCGTTTGTTAAACGGATATAATTCAGAACAAAATACAGCGAAAATTATTGATAATACTCCTTATTTAATTGAAGGAATTAAGCGTTTAATGTCTATTGAAGATACACGTTTGTTCCCAAAAGCTATGGATTTGTTGAGTGAAGATGATTGGAAAGAATTTTACCAAGGCGATGAAGAAATAGGTTGGATGTTAATGAAAAAACCAGCTCCTTATCCTGCAGTTGAAGAAGTAGCGTATGTACACCCAAGTGATGATTTTACAAAACGTGATTTATCTTTTTCATTAGAAAATACCTTTCATTATGACGAAGGTTATATGACGCCAGAACAAGTAAATTTATTACTTCGTTTTTTACCCGTAGATATTACATATGTTGATGAAAATGACAAAGTAATTTTTTACAATAGAGGAGATGATCGAGTTTTTCCACGTAGTAAAGGAATTATTGGTCGTGAAGTACGTTTTTGTCATCCGCCAAAAAGTGTTGATATGGTTTTACGAATTGTTGAAGAATTTAAAGCAGGAACAAAAGATGTAGCTGAGTTTTGGTTCAATTTTAAAGGACGTATTATTCATATTCGTTATTTTGCAATTAGAGATAACAACAAGCAATATAAAGGTGTAATTGAAATGTCTCAAGATATTACAGATATTCAAAAGCTAGAAGGTCAAAAACGTTTATTAGATTGGGATTAATTTATGCAGATTCAACCAGTAAATCATAAAAATATTTTCTATCCGCCAGGAGGAATCTTACTATGGATAATTATTTTTTTAGAACTGTTCACTTTCGGAATGGCTTTAATAGCTATGACTGTTTATAGTAAAGATGAACTAGAAGTATTTCATAATTCAAGGTTGCTTTTAAACACTGCTTTTGGAACTATTAATACAGTTTTTTTAATTACAAGTGGTTTTTTTATGGCAATTTCTGTGAATTATTTGAAACAAAAAAACACCAAAAAATCATTACTATTTTTAGCACTTACAATGCTTGGTGGAGTGTTGTTTTTAGTTTTAAAAAGCGTTGAGTATATAGATAAAATTGAAGCTGGTTTAACAATAGGTTACAACACTTTCTTTACATTTTATTGGATGCTTACTTTATTTCATGTGATCCATGTATTAGTAGGCTTGGTAATTTTAATTTCAGTGTATGTTGGGTTGAAAAAGGAAAAATCAACAACAACTATTGAAGATGTTGAAGCTAGTGCTGCTTTTTGGCATATGTGTGATTTAATTTGGCTGTTGTTGTTTCCAATAATTTACTTACTTTTTTAATTATGAATAGCCGTATAATTTTTGTTTGGATATTATTAGTATTATTAACTGTTGCAGTTGGTGTAATTTCAAGTTTCCCTTTTAATTATACCACTGTTGCAATTTTAGGTTTGTCAGCAATAAAATTTATTGGAGTATCATTTTACTTTATGGAACTTAAAAAAGCACATATATTTTGGAAAATTTCAGTGTTAATGTATGTGCTATTGTTTTCAGTAATAGTGTTTGTCTATATTTAAATTATTAGTTTTTTAAAACAGAAAATTCAATTTTTGAAGATGTAAAAACGGTATGTGTTTGTGTTTTAAAATCTTCTTCAGTTGCTTTAAAAATGTTATCAACATAGGTTTGCGGGTTTAAATCTATTAAAGGAAACCAAGTACTTTGAACTTGTATTTGTAACTTATGTCCTTTTTTAAAAGTATGATTTACATCTTGTAATTTAATAGTTACGGCTGTTTTTTTATTAGGAATAAAAGGTTCAGGATGTGTAAAACTATTTCTAAATTTTCCACGCATTACTTCACTTCTCACCATTAAATGATAATTGCTCATTTTTAAATGATCTTGTATATTTTTATTATTTTCTTCTGAATCAGCTGGGTGAATATCAATTACTTTAACAATCCAATCAGCATCCGTTCCTGTAGTTGCAACTTGTAGTTTGGCTAAAATATCACCTGAAAGTGTTAAGTCTTCAGTTAAAATGGTTGTTGTATATGTTAATACATCACTTCTTCTGGCTGCAAAACGCTGATCATCTGTCATATATTTTCTAGGTGTAAAAACAGACTTTATGTCTTCAGAATATGGTACTGGTTTTTTAATATTACTTATAAATTGAATGCCAGTTTCTTTTTCTTCAATAGCAGATAATTTTTGATCTTCGGATAAAAAGAGCGTTTCTTTTTCTGCGTTTTTTGGAGGCCAAGTAGTGTAACTTTCCCATTGCTTTTTACCAGTATCATAAACATATGCTTCAGGTAAACCAGAATTTTTATCACCACTGCCTTTCAAAAAATGATTAAAAAATTTAGTTTCAATTTGTTCTTGATATTTTAACGAAATTGAATCTCCAAAATAATAATTTCCTACACTGTTTTCAGCTTGTGTACTTGCCCATTGTCCGTGGCTCCAAGGACCAAAAACAAAAGTGTTATAATTATCTTTATTGTATTCTTCAATTGTTTTATAGGTTTCTATAGCTCCATACAAATCTTCAGCATCAAATTCGCCACCAACAACCATAGTTGCCACATGCGATTTAATATTTTTTAAATGTTGAAGAATGCCTTTTCGTTGCCAAACTTCATCATAATTAGGATGTTCTTTTAACTCTTCCCAAAAGAAATCATCTGTTTTTTCATCAACCTGTAAAGATGGATCGTCTAACTTTTTATTTTGAAAATAGGAGTTTAAATTACTTAATGGACCTGCATCTAAAAAGAATTGATATTGGTCTTGAGTTTTAATATCGGGCATTTTGTACCAAGATGTATCAGTTGGTTTGTCTTTTGGAGTTCCAAATAGCGGCGTAATTTTAAAATAACTTAATAAATAGGCACCGTTATGGTGAAAATCATCAAAAAAGAAATCTGCAATACTAGCTTGTGGTGAAGCTGCTTTTAAAGCAGGATGCGCATCAATTGTAGAGCAAGTTGCATAAAATCCAGGATACGAAATTCCCCAAGTTCCAACATTTCCATTGTTGTTTTCAACATTTTTAACTAACCAATCAATTGTGTCAAACGTGTCAGAGCTTTCATCAATATCTTGAATAGTTTTTTTGTTTGGAATATAGGCTCGCATATTATCGAAAGCTCCTTCACTCATCCATCTTCCTCTAACATCTTGATAAACAATAATGTTTCCCTCTTCCATTAAATGTCTATTTGGGCCAATATTATTTCTATATGTGTCAGCTCCGTATGGTCTAACACTGTATGGTGTACGTTGTAATAATATTGGATATTTTTTGCTGGTATCTTTAGGAGCGTAAATTGTAGTAAATAACTTTACACCATCACGCATTGTTATGGTAGTCTCGGTTTTATTATAATTTTCTTGAGCGTAATTTGTTTCTTGTTCTTCAATTTTGATATTGCAACTTACTATTAAAATAGCAAGAAACACAACGAGTGTTTTTAATGTGCAGATTTTCATTTATAGATTGATTGGTCTAAGGGTAAATCTACAAAAAAATAATAATTGAAAATTGTTAAGACATTAAAATGTCATATTTAAGATGTTATAAAATAACAAACCCCAGCCAATAATTAATAATAGACCTCCTAAAGGTGTAATTGGACCTAAAAAACGTAGTTTTTTGTTTTTTGCTGATGAAATTACCAAGCCATAAATACTGAAAGAAAACAAAATAATTCCAGCCATAAAACTGTACACCATCAATTTTTCTGAAGCCGCTTCTATATTGAAATTAAAACCAATAATTAATAATACAATGGCATGATATAGTTGATATTTAACACCGGTTTCAAAACTTTTTAATTGATCTTCATTTAAGATTTTTTTTAATAAATGTGCGCCAAAAGCACCAAAAACAACAGCAAATCCTCCTAGAATTGCAGCAAAAAGTAAGGTAAATTGAATCATGAACTTAGTTATTTATAGTTTTCACGAAAGTAAGCATTAAACAATTGTGTGCAAATAGTTTTTAAAAAATATGGTTTTCCCATACCTAAAGTACGTGAAAACCATAAACTTTTAATAAAGTAAGTAAAAAATGTAATTTATTTTGTTAAGACTTTTTTTTTTTTTTACATTCACCAAGAGAAAGATTAAACCTTTAAATAAATTGCATCTATGAAAAAAATAATTGCTATAAAGCCATTTCCCATTTTAAAATAATTGTCATTCCTGTGAAGAGATTGTCATTCCTATGTGGTTACTGAGCGGAGTCGAAGTAAAGGCAGGAATCTCATTCTTATAAATAGGAATTTGCTTACTTTCTAGAGTTGAAGTAAAAAATCCTCTGTTTGTAATAATTTTAAGAACACAATACGCTAATAAAATGTTTAACCCAAAACCACTAACTATGACATAGCTAATAAATACAAACAGAGGAAAGTGTTGCAAAAGTAATACACCTCACAGTTTTTACAAAATAATAAAGCGCAATTATGCGCTATTAACTAATTTAATTTTTATTAAAATGAAAAAAATAATTTTAGGAATAGTTTTTGTTTTTGCAAGTATAACAATGGTGAATGCGAATTCAAATGTTGAACTATCGAATGAGAAACTAGTGACCGAAGATGCAGTCGTTGGGGTTAGGGAATGTGTAGATAAAGCTCTTGCTTATGTTGGAGCTATTGCCGACGAATATGATGATGATTTAAATGGTGAATGGTTTGAATTTTATATGGAAACCTATATGGATCAAGTTAATGAATGTATGAATTAGGCAGTTTATTAAAGAAAAACATTTAAAAGAGTGTAAAAGCTCTTTTAAATGTTTTAAAGTTAATTTTAAAAATAAAAAAATGAAAATAAAGATAATTGTTTTGCTATTACTTTTTCACTGTTTTGCATTTTCACAAGTAATAATTAACGGCAGCGTAGTGTATAATATTTCATTAAAAACCCCTGATTTAAATGAGCTTTCTAAAAATGAAAAAATATCAAAAGAAACTAGAAGCAAATTAATTGCTATGTATAAAAATGTTTCGGATGTGTCTTCTATATTAATTTTTGCAAATGATGAAGCATTGTTTGAGGTTGAAAATAAAATGGATAATGAATCTAATACAGGTTTAAACCTTACCAACCTACTTTCTGGTGGGAAAGGGAGGTATGTTTTTTATTATAATAATAAAACTGGCGAAAATTTTATACAAAAAAATGCAATTGGGGAATTATATATGGTAAGTGAGTCAAAAAAAGAATGGGAATTGACACACGAAACAAAGAAAATTGGAGATTATGTTTGTTATAAAGCGATTGAGCAAAATAAAATGGAAATTAAAAATCCAAAACACAGCCCAACGATAGCATGGTATGCACCTTCAATTCCAGTTAATTTTGGTCCAAATGGATATAATGGTTTACCTGGGCTTATTTTAGAACTGCAAATAAATAATAAATTAATTTATAGAATTACAAAAATTGAATTGAACCCTCAAAAAATAATTAAAATTGAAAAACCTACAAAAGGTAGAAAAGTAACTAGTGATGAATTTAGAAAAATTTTGGAAAATGCAGCCCCTGAATTTTCAAAAAAAAGCTAAAAGTAATTAAATACGATGAATAATGGGTTTACTTAATAAGTATCAGTGAATTATAAATTATGAATTTTTTAAAATATTTCAGCATTTTTATTCTTGTTATGCTATTTAATGCATCAAAGGCATGTGCTCAAAAATTATCAGGTGAAGTTATTTACCAGTACAGAGTTTATAATGATTTTTTAAAATTAGATTCCCTTTCTGAAAATAAAAATGAGAGAGTTAAGGGAGTAATTTCAGCAGTAAATGAAAGCTTAATAAATTATCAAGAATTTTTTAAATTTAGTTTGATTTTCGATGAGGATTCATCGAATTATTTTTGGAATAATATGCTACAAAATGATAGTATGGGTACCATGAAGTTTGCTAAAATATTAACAAGTAGTAATAGTTTTTATTATACAAGTTTAAAAGATAGTGTGACTATAGAGGCGAGAGACTTTTATGAAAAGAAAATTATAATAAAAAGAACAATAAAAGACCTCCATTGGGAGTTGATAAATGAATCTAAAAAAATTGGAGATTATATTTGTTTTAAAGCAACTACAACTAAAAAAGCTAAAAAAAATATTGTTGTTGAAGCTTGGTATACTCCTCAAATACCTAATGGTTTTGGTCCTAAAGAATACAGCGGCCTACCTGGTTTAATTCTTGAACTAAAAGAAGGTGATATCCATTATTATTCAAATAGAATTTTATTAAATCCTAATGATAGAAAAAAAATTGTTAAAAATTTAAAAGGTGAAATAATGAGTTTTGATCAATTCAACAACTTCCTTTTGGGTTTTGATTAAAGTAACAGGAATCGTAAATGAAAAATCTTATATTAATAATATTTTATTTGTTTACTACTTTTTTAAATGCTCAAAATAGTATAGAAGGTAGCGTAGTGTATACAATTAGCCTTAACACAGCCAACAAAAAAGAAATCTCTGAAACAAAAAAAAATGAACAAGCAATTCAAATTATTAAAAAAGCCAGAGATGTTGTAGGTTTTTTAAATTTCAATGAAATAGAATCATTATTTCAAGTTGATAAGCCTATGGGAAATGATGTAGAAAAAGAGATTAATTTAACTCGAATTTTTGCTGGTAAAGATAATGTGTTTTACTATAGCATTGCTACTAAGGAACGTTTACTTCAAAAAGATTTTATGGGAGAATTGTTTTTAATAAGCAAAGAACCCATTGAGTGGAAAATCACACAAGAATCTAAACAAATTGGAGATTACACTTGTTTTAAGGCAATTAAAAAAGATTCTATTGCTACAAATAAAAAAACAATTGCTTGGTTTACACCTCAAATTCCAATTAGTTTGGGTCCAAGGGAATTTAACGGATTACCAGGTCTTATTTTAGATGTAAATTATTCTGAACTAAGATTTAAAGCTACAAAAATTGAGATTAACCAAAAGAACATGGGAAAAATTAAAAAACCAACAAAAGGAAAAAAAATAACAGAGGCAGAATATAAAGAAATAACCAGTGAGGCTGGTAAGAATATTTTCGAAAAAAATTAATAATTAATATTAAAGAACTAAAATGATTTTTAATAAAATATTTACTTTCTTTTTAATTTTATTTAATGTGTTTACAACATATTCTCAATTATATTCTGGTAAAATTCACTATAAGAAGCAATTAATTTCCGATAGTAAATCTAATGACACTAAACAAATAAATTCATATTTATCGAAGAAAGATATTGAACTAAAAAAAACACTTGATGATATCAATTTTATATTACAATTCAACAAAGAAGAAAGTCTTTTTTTCGTCGAAAATATAAATATGGAAGTTGAAGAAAATAGATATTATAAACTATCAATTTTAACAGGAGGTAATAGTGGGATATGGTATTTAAATTCAAAGGATAAAAGTAGGCTAAGGCAAATTAATGCTTTTGGTCAAGATTTTTTAATTAAAAGTAATATGAATAGTGTTTCTTGGGAATTAATAAATGAATCTAAAAAAATTGGAAATTATATCTGTTTTAAAGCTACGTCAAATTATGTAGTGAATAATAGTAAAGGAACGTTTAATCATCCCGTAGTTGCTTGGTATACGGATAAATTACCAATTAATTTCGGACCTATAGGATATGGAGGATTGCCTGGTTTAATTATGGAATTGTCAGTTAGAAATGTTAAATATTATATTAATAAAATTGAATTAAATCCTAAAATAGAGAGTGAAATTATGATACCAACCAAAGGAAAAATGGTTTCTGAAGAAGAGTTTGAAGAAATAGGTAAAAATATGATGCAGAGTTTTAAAAAAGCGTTCTAAATATTTTATTAATTTATGGTAAAGAAAAAAATTACTATTTTAATATGTTTCATTATTAGCATTAGTTTTATTAATGCACAAAGTATCACTTTAAGAGGTAGCGTAAAAGACAGTTTACAAAATCCATTATCATATGCCAATGTAATCGCAAAACCTGCTGACATTTCTAAAAATTTACAATTTGCTATAACGGATGATGATGGATTGTATAAATTAGAATTAAAAAAAAATGATCATTATACAATTTCTGTAAGCTATATGGGGTTTAAAACTACTAATTTTGAATTGGTAGCATCAGAAAATTTTCTAAAAAATATAGTTTTAAAAGATGCGCCAAATCAATTACAAGAAGTAATTATTGAAATGCCGGTGATGGTTAAAGAAGATACCATAACATATAATACCAGTAAGTTTGTAACTGGTGAAGAGCGAAAACTAAAAAACGTGTTAAAAAAATTACCAGGTGTTGAAGTGGATAAGAATGGTGGTGTTACCGTACAAGGTAAAAAAGTAACTACCATGTTGGTTGAAGGTAAAAAGTTTTTTGGAGGAGGTTCTAAATTAGCAGTTGAAAATATCCCGGCAAATGCAATAGATAAAATACAAGTACTAGATAACTATAGTGAAATTGCCTTTTTAAAAAACGTGTCTGATACCGATGAAATGGCAATGAATATTCTCTTAAAAAAAGATAAAAAACAATTTACTTTTGGCGACGTTGAAGCTGGGAAAGGAAATCAAGATTTTTACAGAGCGCATAGTAACCTGTTTTATTACAGCCCTAAAACCAATGTGAATTTTATAAGTAATTTAAATAATACAGGTGAAAAAACTTTTACGTTTAAAGACTATATGAGGTTTCAAGGAGGTGTAAGTGCTATTTTTAAAGGTGATGGTTCTATTTATAATGTTTCTGGAAGTGATTTTTCTCAATTTTTAGAAACACAAGATTTGGTAAGCAGTACTAATAAATTTGGGGCTTTAAATATTACCAAAGTAGTTAATAATAAATTAGATATTTCTGGATATGCTATTTTTTCACATGCCAATAATGAAACTTTAGAAGCATCTGTTAATCAATATGCAAAATTCACAGAAGAGAAAGAGCATACATCAACTGTTAAAAATATTTTAGGAATAGCTAAGTTTAATTTAGAATATGCACCAACTACTAATGAACAATGGTATTTTAAAACGCAGTTTAAAAAAACTGATAATTTTAAGAATAATCTTATCGTTTCAAGTATTGAAAATGAAGAGAACCATATTTCAGAAGAAAATAAAGCAGTTTCATTATACTTAAATCAAAATATTGAATGGCATAAAAAGCTATCAAACAAACATACTTTTTCATTTGCTGCTGATGTTACTTTTGATAAAAATAACCCAACAACACTATGGCAAACAAATCAACAAATTTTACAAGGTTTAATTCCTGTTTCAGCAACTGAAAATTATGTAATTAAGCAATTAAAAGAAATCGAGAATACAACTATCAATACTATTTTTAAACATTATTGGGTATTAAATAATTTCAATCATATTTATTCAACTTTAGGGAATAAATATAGCAATGAATCTTTTTTTACAGAGGAAAATCAAGAATTAGAGAACGGCACTGAAAATAATTTTTTTACTGCTGGATTTGGAAATGATTTAAATTATAAATTAAATGATCTGTTTATAGGTGTACATTATAAATTTAAAACAGGAATTTTTGAATTTAAGCAAGGTGCTTTTTTGCATAATTATAATTGGAGTGTAAGTCAGGAAACCAATTTAAGAAAACATAAAGCCGTTTTATTACCAGATTTTTTAGCAAAAATAGAATTCAGTAATTCTAAGAAATTAAAGTTTAATTACCAGTTGAAAAGCTCTTTTGCAGATGCTTCAAAAATGGCAAATCGGTTTTATTTGCAATCCTACAATTCTGTTTATAAAGGAAATGAAGAATTAGAAAATGAATTATACCATACTGCAAGAGTTAATTATAGTAGGTTTAGTTTGTACAGAGGTATCATGTTATTTGGAAGTGTTAATTACACAAAAAAAGTAAAAGGCATTCAAAATGCAATTCAATTTGAAAATACAAATTATTATTTATCACCCATATTAGTTAATAATCCAGAGGAGCGTTGGAGTTTTAATTTGAATATTGATAAAAAGATAAAGCAACTTAAATATGGTTTAAAAACTACTGCTTCAACTTCAACATATTTACAAAATATTAATGAAAATTTTGTAACCAACAAAAGTAACAATTACAGTTATACACTTTCAGCTAAAACATTGTTTGATAAATTTCCAACTATTGAAGCCGGTTTTGAACAAGGTATTGGTAATTATACATCAAGCAATCAAACTTCAAAATTCATAACTAATAAACCTTTTTTAACGTTAGATTACGATTTTTTGAAAGGATTTATTTTTTCGTTTGAGTATGAAAATTACAGCTATAAAAATAAAACATTTAATCAAAAAAACACATACCAAGTAGCAAATTCAACGCTATCTTATAAAAGTGAAGATAGCGCTTGGAGTTTTAAGTTAGATGCTCAAAACTTATTTGATGTAAAATTAAAAAATCGAAATAGTTTTTCTTCCTATATAATTTCAGATACTAAAACATATATTTTGCCCAGAATAGTAATGTTTTCTATAGGGTATAATTTGTAGTAGTTTTATGTATTAGTTGAACATACTTTACAATCTTTTTTGTCTTTATGTTCACCAACTAAATAACCTACTTCATTTAATTTATAATCACAACAATCTATAAAACCTTGTTTTAGTAAATTTCTTCCACGTTGTATTCTAGATTTTGCACCTGATAATGAAATGTTCATTTGTTTGGCGATTTCCGCTTGCTTAATTCCTTTAATCTCACTTAAATATACAGCCAATTTATAAGTTGATGGTAAATTATTAATTAAAGGGAGTAAACAATCTTTGGCAGAATGCTCGGTTTCATTTTTATTGTCATACTCAATACTTTCAGAATTTAGTTTCCTTAGTTTAGACTGCTTGTTAAAATAATCATTTATTGTATTAGTTGAAATGGTATAAATCCAAGATTTAATACTTTCCTGTTTTTTAATTTTATGAATATTTAAATGAATTTTAATAAAAACTTCTTGTAATAAATCGTTTGTAATTTCATTATTTTTTACACGATTGTAAATAAAGCGTTTTAACGCTTCTGAAAATTCATCCCAAATAACAGTTGTTTCCATAAATAAATTAAAAAACTCTACATTTAATTACTAAATATAGAGTTTTACATTTTAACAATTACAATTAGTACAGTTACAATTTTCGCAAGTACAATTTTTACATTTTCCGTTTACACATGATTCGCAAGTGCAAGTACATTCATTATTTTTCATAATTCTAGGTTTAAGTTATACTACTAAGACTTTAATTCTTTTAAAAAGACGCAATTTTTTAAAAGAAATTTCAATTAATAATCAATTTTCACAAATAAGAATTGTTTTAGTTACAAATAATCATTAATAATTTGTATTTAGTTTTTAAATGTAATCATTAATTGTAATAGTGTTTGTGAAAATAAACAAATACATCACATTTGCATTGTAATTAACAATAAAAAGAAAAACCATGTGTGGAATAGTTTGTGCGTTTGATTTAAAAGAAAATAGTGAAGGATTACGTCCTCAGTTATTAGAGATGTCTAAAAAAATACGTCATCGTGGTCCGGATTGGAGTGGAATTTATGCAGATGATAAAGCAATTTTAGCTCATGAACGTTTGGCCATTGTTGACCCTGCTTCAGGAAAACAACCCTTATTTAGTGAAAACGGTAAATTGGTGTTAGCTGCAAATGGAGAAATTTACAATCATAGAGAATTACGTAAACAATTTGCAGGGAAATATAATTTTCAAACAGAATCTGATTGCGAAGTAATTTTAGCATTATACCAAGAAAAAGGAACTAGTTTTATTGATGAAATGAACGGAATTTTTGGTTTTGCTATTTATGATGTTGAAAAAGACGAATATTTTATTGCACGTGATCATATGGGAATTATTCCATTATATATTGGTTGGGATGCTAACGGAACTTTTTATGTGGCTTCAGAATTAAAAGCATTGGAAGGTGTTTGTACTAAAATTGAGTTATTTCCTCCAGGACATTTTTTACATAGTAGCGATGGGAAATTCACGAAATGGTATAGCAGAGATTGGATGGAATATGATGCTGTAAAAGAAAATCAAACAAGTATTGATGAAATACATGATGCTCTAGAAGCTGCTGTTCACCGTCAATTAATGTCTGATGTACCATATGGAGTGCTACTTTCTGGAGGTTTAGATTCTTCAGTAACTTCAGCAATTGCAAAAAAATATGCTGAAAAAAGAATTGAGAGCGATGATACTCAAGAAGCTTGGTGGCCAAGATTGCATTCATTTTCAGTAGGTTTAGAAGGCTCGCCAGATTTGGCTGCAGCACAATTAGTAGCTGATCACATTGGAACTGTTCATCACGAAATTAAATTCACCATCCAAGAAGGTTTAGATGCTATTAAAGATGTGATTTATAACTTAGAAACTTACGATATTACAACAATACGTGCTTCAACACCAATGTATTTAATGGCTAGAGTTATTAAATCTATGGGAGTTAAAATGGTACTTTCTGGCGAAGGAGCCGATGAGCTTTTTGGTGGGTATTTATATTTTCATAAAGCACCTAATGCAAAAGAATTTCACGAAGAAACAGTTCGTAAATTAAGTAAATTGCATATGTATGATTGTTTAAGAGCTAACAAAAGTTTAGCCGCCTGGGGAATTGAGGGACGTGTACCATTTTTAGATAAAGAATTTATGGATGTTGCAATGCGAATGAATCCACAAGATAAGATGATAAATGGTGAGCGTATGGAAAAATGGGTAGTGCGTAAAGCCTTTGAAAGTTATTTACCAGCAAGTGTAGCTTGGAGACAAAAAGAACAATTTTCAGATGGTGTTGGGTATAGCTGGATTGATACGTTAAAGGAAGTTGTAAATGAAAAAGTAACAGATGAGCAATTAGCAAATGCGAAATATAAATTTCCAATTCAAACACCAACAAATAAAGAAGAGTTTTATTATCGTTCTATATTTACAGAGCATTTCCCTTCTGATACTGCGGCACTTTGTGTGCCACAAGAAGCATCTGTAGCTTGTAGTACAAAAATTGCCTTAGAATGGGATGAAAGTTTTAAAAATATGAATGACCCATCGGGTAGAGCAGTGTCTAATGTTCACTCTGATGCTTATAAAAAATAATAGTAATTAAAATTTGAATATAGAAAATCCAGCGAAAGTTGGATTTTTTTGATTTTTAGCTATTCAAAAAATAAGACCAACTAAGGATTTTAAATTACTTTTGTAAATTATCTTATTTTCATATAAATATTTCTATTCTTCAAAATGCTATTAAAAGAAACCCAAGAAAAATTAATTCCAACGTTAAAAAAGTATTTTGGTTACGATAGTTTTCGTGAGCAACAACAAGAAGTTATAGAATCAGTACTTTCCAAAAATGATAATTTGGTAATTATGCCAACTGGTGGTGGAAAATCTATTTGTTTTCAATTACCTGCGTTACTTTTTGATGGTTTAACCTTGGTGATTTCACCATTAATAGCGCTAATGAAAGATCAGGTTGACGGATTAAATGCCAACGGAATACCAGCCGATTTTTACAATAGCAGTCAAGAAAATGAAGAACAACTTGAGATTTTTAATAGAGTAGCAAACAAAGAGATTAAACTATTATATGTTGCCCCAGAAAGTTTAGGGTTATTGGCAAACATTTTAACAGAAGAATATATTAGTTGCATTGCAATTGATGAAGCACATTGTATTTCTTCTTGGGGGCACGATTTTCGCCCATCATATCAACAATTAGGATTTTTAAAACAAACATTACCAAATACACCAATAATTGCATTAACAGCAACCGCTGATAAAGCAACAAGGCAAGATATTTTAGAACAATTAAATATTTCGAAAGCAACACGGTTTTTAACTTCTTTTGATAGGGAAAATATTGAGTTAGAAGTACGTCCTGCAAATGATAGAGTATTACAGATTATTAAATTTATTCGTAAAAAACCAAATGAAGCAGGTATTATTTATTGTTTAAGTAGAAAATCTACAGAGCAATTAGCTTCTAAACTAAAACAAAATGGAATTAAAGCTGCTGCTTATCACGCAGGTTTAAAATTTACAGAACGTACCAAAACGCAAGAAGATTTTATTTATGATAAAATAGAAGTAGTTTGTGCAACTATTGCCTTTGGAATGGGAATTGACAAATCAAATGTTCGTTGGGTAATTCATTACAATATGCCTAAAAACATTGAAGGTTATTATCAGGAAATTGGACGTTGCGGTAGAGATGGATTAAAAGCAAATGCCATATTATTTCATAGTTATTCAGATGTTATTCAACTTCGAAAATTTGCAAGTGGAGCTAGTAATGAAGAAGTGCAAATTGCTAAATTAGAACGTATGAAACAATTTTCTGAAGCAACCACGTGCCGAAGGAAAATTTTGCTAAGTTATTTTGGAGAATTGTTGGCGACAAACTGTGGAAATTGTGATGTATGTAAAAATCCTCCTCAGTTTTTTAATGGTACAATTATCGCTCAAAAAGCACTTTCAGTAATCACTCGTTTAAAAGAATCTGAAGCTACAGGAACTGTAATTGATGTTTTAAGAGGTGCAAATAATGCGACTATTATTGACAAACAATACGATAAATTAAAATCTCACGGAATAGGAAGTGATATTTCTTGGAGAGATTGGCAACAATATTTAATTCAGTTAATGAATCAAGGGTATTGCGAAATTGCTTTTCATAAAAATAACGCATTGCGTTTAACTAGTTTTTCAAAAAAAGTATTGTTTGAAAAAGAAGTAGTGAATTTAACACGCCCAATTGAATTTAAAGAACAAGTGAAAGTTCAAAAAGAGGCAAAGGCTAAAAAACCTAAAAAAGACACCTTATTTGAACGTTTGAGAAAATTGCGTCAGGAAATTGCATTGGCCGAAAATATCCCAGCATATTTGGTGTTTAGTGATGCTGCCTTAAAAGAAATGGAACGCGCAAGACCCATGTGTGAAAGTGATTTTTTAGATATTAGCGGTGTTGGACAACGAAAATTAGAAGTTTACGGTGAAGATTTTATAGCTGAAATAGTTTCTTTTTCTAATGAAAAAATAAACACTCGTAAAAAAAAGGATACACACAAAGTAACCTACGAATTGTATAAAGAAGGTTTAACAATTGATGAAATTGCAGAAAAACGAAATTTAAAATCCACCACAATATTTTCTCATTTAGCTAAATTATACACTGACGGAAAGGAAATTGATATTGACAGCTTTGTAACTAAAGAAGAGGTTGAAAAAGTGAGAAATGCGAAAGATGAATTGGAAAGTCCTGATGCTTTAAAACCATATTATGAACATTTAAATGCGGAAGTTGAATATTTTAAAATTCGTTTAGCGCTTACTATAATAGATAAAGAAGGATAATATAATTTTTTGGTCGTTACCCTATGGGTCGGGCTTTTGCTACTCGCTTTTAAGTATTTAAAAAAATACTAAAAGAGCTCAAACAAACCGCGAAATCCCTAACGCAAATGTATAAACTATGTTTTAAAGAGGTAGCCTTTTTACCATCGGATTGTTTTTAACAATATTGGATAATACAACATGTGTTCTAGTTTCCCCATAGGTAATTAATTGATCTATAAATTGTTCTAAATGCTTTTGATTGTTTAAAACAACTTCCATAATAATGTTTTCATTTCCTGTAATTCTATAGCAATTAACAACTTCATTAAAATCTGATACTTTTTCTATAAACGGTTTTAATTTACCCATAAAAGCCCTTAAAGTAATAATTGCTTTTAGCTGATGGCCAGTTTCAAAATGAGAAACTTTGGCATGATAACCTTCAATAATACCAGCATCTTCCAATTTTCGAATTCGTTCAGCAACTGCCGGCGAAGTAACACCAACTTTTTTAGCAATATCAGTATTAGATTGCCTAGCATTTTGTTGTAAACATTCCAGAATTTTCCAATTAATAGGGTCAATTTTCATTTTTAATGTTTTAGAGTATAAAAATATTAAAATTTAAATAAAATTAACACTATTTCTTAAAAAT
>NZ_CALAEQ010000016.1 GCF_937891065.1 uncultured Lutibacter sp.
CATAAATCATAATACTAATTAAAGCCCAAGTTTCTTTTGGATCCCATCCCCAATAGCGTCCCCAGCTTTCATTAGCCCATTGACCCCCTAAAAAGTTACCAATGGTTAACATAATTAAACCTACAGTTAACGACATTTCATTGATTATTGTTAACTCTTTAATCATTAAGCTAATTTTGGATTTGTTTTTTGTAGTAGTTAAAACCATTAATAACAATGAAATTAAACCTAAAATCATACCTAAAGCAAATGGTCCGTAACTAGCAACTATTATTGAAACGTGAATCATTAACCAATACGAATTAAGAACTGGTTGTAAATTTGCAATTTCAGGGTCCATCCAATTCCAATGTGCAACCATTAAGATAAATGCAGTTAAAAATGCGGTTGCTGCTATGGTCATAGATGATTTTCTCCCAAAGATTAATCCAAAAAGCATTGTTGCCCAACCTACGTATATCATAGATTCATACGCATTACTCCAAGGAGCGTTTCCACTTACAATCCAACGTGCAACTAAGCCTCCAGTATGCATCAAAAACAGCAAAATAATAATGGCAATACTTCCTTTAATTAAGTAATTTATTACTTTGTTTGAATTGAAAATTTGAAAAATTACAAATAAGAACATTAAGGTTCCTATGTACATGTAATAGCTATAGATTGTTCTAAAAACATCATATTTATTATAAGCAATTTCTAAATCTATTTTATGATCTGACGGATAAACGGCACTTCCATATTTTTTTTGAAAATTTATAACTCCTTCAAGAATTTCATCAGAATTAGTGTAATCTTTTGAAGCTTTCGAGTCTGATAAAGTTTGCATATAAATAGGTAATATTTGTCGTACAAATACCGAATCTTGCCCTTTATAATTCACAGTGTTAATGTCGTTTTGAGATACCCAAGTGTTGTTAGCATCATTAGGAACTGGAAATATTTTTAAAATAGCACCTGTAATGGCTGAGTATAATAAATTAACTCTTCTATCAACATTAATTACATCTTTTTCAAACTTACTTTTAATATTACTTTTTTGAGCTTCTTGTTGAATTTCAGAAATTTTATATGATCCTTTATCATCAAAAAAGCTTGAAAGTGAAGCGTATTTATCTTCATGTGCAATTCCAATAATATCTCTTAATTTAGTATTTCCTTTTTCAATATAAATAATTGGAATTTGAAACCAGATTCTTGGGTTTTGTTGAATTGATAAAAATACTTGTGTAGCATTCATATCTCTATAAGAGTCGCTCTTACTTACTTTTCTTAATAATTGAGAAGCGTAAGTGTGAACAGGTTTCATTCTACCACCGGCATCTTGTATGACAAGTTTGCTGAATTTTTCGGTATGTGCAATGTCAATATGATTAGCTGTTAATGCTGAATCTATTTGCACTTTAGTCATTACGTGGTTATGGTTTTGAGAAAAGGCTGCAGAAGCTAGTAATAGAAGTGCAATAGATGTTATTGTTGTTTTTTTAGTTCTAATTTTTTGTAAGCTTTTTCTTAGAAAATCAAATCTAGTATTTTTCATAAATAATATTAATATCAGGCCTGCATATAATAAGAAATAACCTACATATGTTATTGTAGAGCCCCAATAATCATGATTCACAGATAAATGCGTTTCTTCATATTGTTCTGTGATATTATAACTAGACTGGAAAAATTTATAGCCTTTGTAATTTAAAATATTATTCATAAAAATTCTAAAGTCAAATGTTTCTTCAGGAGCAATTACCGTTACTTCACTGGCAAAAGACATAGCACTTTGAGACCCAGGGTAATTATCTAGTTGAAAATCATTTAGTTTAATGCTGAATGGTAATTTCACTTGCATAGCGCCATAACTCATTCTGAAATTTAATTCACCTATTGAAAATTGAGTAGGTGGTTGAATTGCAAATTTACCACCAACTAATTTTACTTGTTTGGTTTCTCCTCCTGCTGTAACGTCAAACTCTAATTGCGCCAAAGAGTTTTGATCTTTATCTCCTGAAACTGATTTATAATCTCCCTTAATACTATTTTTAGGAACTACAAATTGTAAACCAGCAATATTATAAACTGCTAAAATTGAAAAATCTTGTAATGAATCTTTAACAATTGTTCCTTCAAATTTATCAGCCATTCTATAGAAATCACCATCAACAACAGATTGAATTTTTAAATTCCCATCTATAGTTTTAAAGTCAATAGTGTTTTTACTTTTAGAATCGAAGCCAACAGAAACACCATGTACATTTTCTATAGTACCTCTTTTTATATAATGGTCATGTCTTCCTCCACCACCAGATTCAACAACTTTTAAATAGTCAGTACCATTTTCACTTTCTTCAAATACATTTTGTGCATTAGGTATATAATTTGTTAATTTTACAGATACATCTGTACCTTTAAAATCTGTTTTATACGCGTAATTATTGTTTCCAATTGCAGACAATAAAATTTTACGATGTGAAGGTGTTTTTTGCTCTTTCCCATCATTAACTACAATACTTATGTAACTAGTTTCTGATAAAAATGTATTACTAACTGCACCTTCCTTAATCGGCATTATACCTTCAAAACTTATGTAACGAGTAATTCCAGCTCCAACTAATATTAAAAAGAAGGATAAGTGAAAAACAAGTACTACCAGTTTTTCCTTTTTGTATAATTTATACTTGAAAATATTTCCAAAAAAGTTTAATGCGAATATAATCATAATAGCTTCAAACCACCAAGCATTATATACCAAAGCTTTTGCGGTTTCTGTGCCATAATCATTTTCAATAAATGTTGCAACTCCCATGGATAAAGCAAAAACAATAAATAATACAGCTGTTACCCGAGTAGAATAAATAAGTGAAAGAAGTTTGTTCATTTCTAAAATTTTAGTATTAAAAAAATCATTTCGCAAAGCTAATGATAATTGTCATAAAATGAGTTTTTAAACCCAATTTTAAGAGAAATTTAATTTGATGCTATGCGATGTCAAATTTACAAGTAACTTTTGTTACAGTTGCTGATTTTTGTCATTAATTTGAACCTGAATTTTTAAATTAATATAAAATATTTTTTTGTAATTTTGTTACCATCAAATTTTGTATGAAAACTTTAAGTTATTATAAAATACACTTTAACTCTTTTTTAAATGTGAAGCGTCCTGAATGCTTTATTAAATAAGTAGTTCTAACATTTCGTGATTTTCTATCACACTTTTATCAATTTATTATTAAAATTTAAAACATATTATTATGGAATTACCATATGCTGAACCGTATAAAATTAAAATGGTTGAATCAATAAAACGTTCAACTGAAGAGCAACGATTAAAATGGATTAAAGAAGCCGATTATAATTTATTCAACTTATCATCTGATAAAGTATTTATCGATTTGCTAACAGACTCAGGAACTGGCGCAATGAGCGATAAGCAATGGGGAGAAATGATGATTGGAGATGAAAGTTACGCAGGTTCATCATCATTTTTAAAATTAAGAAAGACTGTTAAAAAAATTACAGGTTTTAAGTATTTTTTACCAACACATCAAGGAAGAGCTGCTGAAAATGTATTATTTTCGGCATTGGTTAAAGAAGGAGATGTTGTACCTGGTAATTCTCATTTTGACACTACAAAAGGACATA
>NZ_CALAEQ010000017.1 GCF_937891065.1 uncultured Lutibacter sp.
AATAGATTCAAATAATAAAAAAGGAATGTATTTATTTAAAAACTAAAAAAACAGTATTTTTGACATATGAAAACACTTACTAGAACAGAAAAATTAGCCTTTTTATTTTTGATATTAGTCTTTGGGTTTGGAATTTATTTTTCAAATACAAATCTTCAATTTTTTGATGAAGTATATACAAAAGAAGATGGTTTTGTTGAATATGGCACTGCATTTTTACTGTTTTGTTCTAGTCTATTATTGTTTACCAGATTTTTCAAATTCTTCAACCAAAAACAATTACTTTGGAAAATAGGCATTTTCTTATTGGCTACTATATTTTTATTTGGAGCTGGTGAAGAAATTTCTTGGGGACAACGCATATTTAATGTTGAATCTTCAGAATACTTTTTGGAAAACAATGCCCAAGGTGAAACCAATTTACACAATATGGTTGTTGATGGGAATAAAATAAATAAAATAATATTCAGTCAGCTCTTAACTTTAATTTTAGTTATCTATTTAATTATTACTCCCCTCTTATATAGAAAATTTGAAGCTATAAAAAAATTAGCTAACTTATTTGCTGTACCTATTGTAAAATGGCAGCATACTATTGCATTTTTGGTAAGTACTGGAATATTAGTATTTATGCCTTCAGAAAGAAAATGGGAATTGTACGAATTGGCTTTTGGTGTAATTTTCTTTTTAATATTCTTAAATCCGCTAAACAAGAGTATTTATAAATCTAATTCATAAACTTTTTTAAAAGCATCTTTAATAAGTAATAAATAATTGTTGCGTATAATACACCAAACAACAATCCTGTTACTACATCTAAAGGAAAGTGAACTCCAATATAAATTCTGCTATAGGCAACTATAAATGCCCATAAAACTAAAATTGGGAGTAAGTATTTTGAAAATGATTTTAATAGTAACCCAAAAAATATAGCAATTGCCATTGAATTTGCAGCATGCGCTGAAAAATAAGAATACAAACCTCCACAGCGATTTCCAACCAATCTAACTAAATGTGAAATATTTTCATTGTGACAAGGTCGTAATCTTTTAAAACCATATTTAAATAAATTACTAGTTTGATCTGAAATAGCAATTAGTAGGATTACAAAAAGTACTACTATAAATGTTTTTTTTACTCCAAATTGTTTGTAGGTGATATACAGTAAAAAAAAATACAACGGAATAGCGCTAAATTTGTTAGTAATAACTAACCAAAAGCCATCCCATTGTATTGTTCCTAAATTATTTAAATAAATTAGTAATTCTATGTCTTTACTTATTATAGAATCAAACATTCTTACTAATTTATATTAAATTATTAATTATTTTCAACAACCTCAACCAACTCTAGTACAAAAACTAAATCGGTATCTGGAGGTATTACACTACCTGAACCTTGAGCTCCATACCCTAAATGTGAAGGAATAAATAACATAGCCTTATCTCCAATTTTCATTTGTTGTAGGCCTTCTTTAAAACCTGGAATCAAACGAGCTTCTGAACTATACACTGTTGTAAAAGGAGCATAACCACCTTTATCATCGCGTACGTGATCATACACTTGGTACGCCTTTGCAATCTCTTTATAACTAGTATCAAACAATCTACCATCTGTAAAATAGCCTGCATAATCTACTTTAACGTTTACTCCTTTTTTTGGAAACTCTCCATTTTTAGTTTCAGTGATATAAATTTTTAAACCAGATGGTAATTCAGTAGCTTTTGCTAAATTTTCATCAAACTCTTTTGAAGATTTATCTGCAACTTGCATAATTTCTTCTTCTTTCAAAATTTGCGCTTCCAAATATTTTAAAAACTCTTTATCTGCTTTAAATTTTTTGGCAGATTTCCCGATTTTAATAATTTCAACCTTTTCAATTACATCATTCTGAGCAATTGAATCAACAACTGATTGCCCTTCAATAACATTTCCAAAAACGGTATGTTTTCCGTCTAACCAAGATGTTTCTTTATGTGTAATGAAAAACTGACTACCATTAGTTGCTGGACCTGAATTTGCCATGGATAAAATCCCTGGTTTATCATGTTTTAATAACAAATGACCTTGCGCATCTTTTGGAAATTCATCCATGAATTTATAACCCGGATCACCTTCACCAGTACCTAACGGATCACCACCTTGAATCATAAAATCTTTTATAACTCTATGAAAAATAAGACCGTTGTAATAAGGTTTTCCTTTTAAAGAATCTGCAACTTGTTTGTTTTTACCTTCAGCTAAAGAAACAAAATTAGCTACTGTAATTGGCGTTTTTTCAAATTCAAGTTTTAATAAAATTGATCCTTTATTAGTTTCCATATTTGCATATAAACCATCCGCCAAATCAGCATATTTTGCTGGTTTACATGAAACCGCTATTAACAAAATAGCGACCATTAAAAATTTTACAATTTTCATATATTTTTAAATTTTACATTAAAATATAAATTACATCAAATTGCTTATTTCACAATTTCTAACAATTCAACTTCAAAAACTAGTGTTGAAAAAGGTTTAATTACTCCTCCTGGACGTGGAGTAGCTCCGTATGCCAATTCTTGAGGTATAAAAAACTTATATTTAGAACCAACATTCATTAATTGAAGTCCTTCTGTCCATCCTTTTATAACTCTGTTCACACCAAATTCAGCTGGTGTACCTTTATCTACTGAACTATCAAAAACAGTTCCATCAGTTAAAGTACCATGATAATGAACTTTTACTTTAGAAGTTTCTAATGGTTTTTCACCTGAACCTTCTTTTAGAACAATATATTGTAAACCGCTCTCTGTAACTTGAATTCCTTTTACAGATTTATTATCTTCTAAAAATTTAATTCCTTCAGCTTTTAAGTCTCCAAATTCAACTTCCGCTTTTTTTAAAGCATCTGCTTGCTGCTTTTCTCTCATTTCAACTTGTTTCTTTTGAAAAAACTCTCTTAAAATTCCTTCCACCTTATCTGCTTCAATTAAGATATCTGTTGAGTCAATTCCACTTATAACACCTTGAATAAAAAGGTCTTTATTTACATCTTCAAAATTTCCTTTTAGCTTATTGGCAATATCTAGTCCTAAAACATAGCTTACTGTATCTAATTCGCTTGTTAAAGGTTTTTTTGTAATTCCTTGACTATTGCAAGATGCTATTGTTGAAATTAACATTACAACGACTAAAAATTTAATTACTTTCATTTTTCTTTTTTATTTTAATTAATTGAACTTTATATATTAACGGTTGATTAATATCTATTTTTTTTTGATCGCCTAAATATCCGAAAACTTTATGAGATGGAAATA
>NZ_CALAEQ010000018.1 GCF_937891065.1 uncultured Lutibacter sp.
ATTCATTAAGCATCATTATGATATTTATTTGAATAATTATAGTTATAGTTATAGTTATAATAACTGTCTTTAGATGTATCCAAATCATTAATAATAATTCCATCAATTTTAGCATTAATATTTTTAATTTTTTTTATAGAAGACATGAAAGCAAAAGTTCTTGAGCTATCTGACCTAACAACAAATAAGTTATAATCAGAAGCCTGGATAAGAATTAGTGTGTCTGATACGGGCTGTACTGGTGGTGAATCGACTATTAAATAATCATATTCCAACTTCAATACATCAAAAAACTTTTTAATCTGTTCTTTATTGACAATATCCGACATATCAAATCTTTTAGCACCAGAGGTTATAATTTCTAACTTTGTCCCAGGTACAGTGAAAATAACATCCTTCAAATTAGCGTCTGATGAAATAATTTCACCCAAGCCAAGTATTTCTTTATCAAATTTGTAAAAGCTATTTAATACAGATGGTCTTCTAATATCCGCCTCTATAAATAGAACTTTATTATTTTTCTCTAATGATAAAGCTAGATTAAAAGCATAACTAGTTTTGCCTTCGGATGGATTGCTTGATGTTACTAAATAACTTTTATTTTTTTCAAACTTAGATTCAATAATGGTTCTAGAAGATCTAATAGCTTCAGAAAAATTTGATTCATTGTCCTCTAAAAAATTTTGTAATATGTGATATCCTTTTTTAATATTTGTAACACTTGGTAACACTCCAACCAGTGGTATATCTAGGTGCTCTATAGCCTCAGGTGTCTTAATAACTGATGAGTTCATCTCTCTATAAAATAGTAAACCATAAAATCCACAAAAAGATAAAAGCAGAGCCATAAAAAAATTCTTGAATGGCTTTGGTGAAAATGGTTGACTTGGAAGATTGGGTATTTCAATTATTTTAAGTTTCGAGACTTGTAGGTTTTGTGCTTCATTAGTTTCTTTAACTCTTTGCAAAAAAGTTTCATACAATTTTCTGCTACTCTCAACTTCTCTGGAAAAATTTAACATACCAGCCTCTTTTGCCTCTATCACCATTAATTCATTTTTTGCATTCTCCAAATCTTTTCTTGATAAATCAATAAAATTTTTTAAATTACTTAATTCAAAAACTTTTTTTTGAATAACCTCGTCTATGATTGTTTTTAATTGGTTTTCCAAGCTTTTGCTTAGTTCGTATGCTTGAGAAACTTTTGGGTGCTCTACGGTATAGATTAGTAATAGAGATTGAATATTATTTTCATTGGCACTTAAATTATTTTTAATATTTGAGATTTCTTTTCTTTCGTTAAGATCTTTAATTGCAAGAAGAATATCCATATCACCATTTGCAGTTTTAACTGAGATTAAATCATTTTCATGTTTTTGTATGTCTTGTTTTAATTTAAGAATATTAGCTGAAATGGATTGTATTTCTTTTATGTTTAATTCTTTAACATTTCCTGTGTCTACTAAATTTTGCTCTTTTTTATATTGAGCTAAATCTTTATCAGCTATATCCATCTGAATTCTTAATTCTTTTAATCTTTCTTTAATCTTTGTGTTAGCGTAGGTCGTTATTTGAATTTTACTATCGACCTCATAACGCTGATAAGAACTAATAATATTTTTTAAAGCCAATTGTGATATTTTTGCATTATTAGAAACAAATGTAAGAACCAAAACATCGCTACTTCTTATATTTCTAACACTAAAATTATTTGAAAGGATTGATTTTATATAATCTTTATCAATAATGGTTTTTTTAAAAAAAATTCTATTAAATATATTTTTTTCCGTTTGTGAATAAAGAGCTTGGAACTCAAGTTGGTTTTTTTCATCCTTTACAATATATTCAATAACTTCATCACTTGTTAAAATAGCTATTTGATTATTTACTCTATTTTGGATATTGGCAGTAGAATAGGCCTCATCTATACTCACTATCTTGTTTTCATCAGGCGATATCACCAATGTAGCTTCACTCAAATATTTTTTTTCGATATTAAGTGAAATAAAAAATACTATTAATGAAAGCAAAGTTGATGCAAATAATAAGTGTTTTAAGTTTTTTTTAGCAAGTAATATAAGAAAACTAAAATCACCTAAATCAAATACATCAAATAAACCTAATGTTTTGTTGTACATATTGTATATATATTCAATTTATATTAAATTGATACCTAAAATGAAATCAATAAATAGTTATAAAATTTATTCACAATATATGTAATTAAAAATCATGAATAATGGAACCAGGTGTCAAAATATTAATGAATACAATCAACGGTCTAAAATTTTTGTTTAAAATTAGTAAAATAATTTTTATAATATTCTTAACTTATGGTTGTTCGTATTTACCAGGTATTAATAAAGATATAAAAAACCAAAAGAGTACAAAAAATATTACTGGATACTATTCAATAAATGATATTACTATAGATATCATTGACATTAATAAGCTCAATGAAAACCAAATAAATAATTATAATAAATCTCAAGTTAATAAACCTAAATATTCAATAAAGGAATTTTCAAATATTTATAACTACCAATATGCATATGCATTAGGTTCTGCTGATACAATTTCTATTAATTTAACTGATACTGACGATTTAGATGGATCTTATATAATTGGTCCAAATGGCGATATAGATTTACCGTTTGTTGGAAAAATTAATATTGAAAATTTAACATTAACTGAAACTAAAAAAAAATTAATTTCAGTTTTAAAAAAATATTATAAAAACTATGATTTACAAATTAAAATAGAAGAATTTAATAGTAGTAAAGTTTACATTTTAGGTGCTGTAAAAAATCAACTTACAATTAATCTTAATCAAAAACCGATAAAATTAATTGATGCAGCCATTCAAGCTAATTACAACCCAAATTCAGCGGATAAAAATTATGGAAACAAAGGTTTGTTAAGAAGAGATAATAAAGTTTATAAAATTGATATAAATAAAATTTTTCAGAGTACAGATGCTAAAGACAATTTTTACTTAAAAAAAAATGACGTGTTATTTGTTGATAGAAATTCTGAAGCTTTACATATTTTTGGTGAGGTAACAAAACCAGGAGTTTATTTTCCTAATATGGATTACTCTTTAACAGAATTAATTTCTTCTGCTGGTATGAACGCATTAACTGCTAATGCATCAAAAGTTTATGTTATTAGAGAGGATTATAATTCTTTCTTAAAAATAAACGTTTTTAAGCTTGATATTAGAAATCCTATTAATTTAGTTTTGGGAAAAAGATTTATACTACAATCAAAAGATATAGTGTTTATACCCCCAACAAATCTTGTTAAATGGAATAGAGTTATAAGCCTACTCACTCCACAAACGGATTTATTTAGTTCTTATAATCCAATCATTCAAGAAGGTGTAAAATCAAGTAATACAAATCTAACAGAATAAATCAGTCATCAAATTTATATTTCAAGCTTATTACTTCGGTCATAGTTAATACTTAACAATAAAACAAATAAAAGCTGAATTATTGGTATATGAAAAGAAAAATCAAAAATAAGTATAAATATTAATAAATAGCAAAGTAAAAAGTTTTTAAATGAAAAAAAACTTTTACTAGCACACGCTACTAAAAGACTCAAAGAAATCAAAATAGATCCAATAATCCCGAATTCACCCATAAACTCTATAAAATCAGAGTGGGTATGTGAGGCAAAATTTGTTGATAAATTTGGAAAGTTTATTTTTAGCAAGTTTTCAAAACCCCCTCCTCCATAACCAAAAAAAATAAATTTTTTAAACTCAAAAAACCCAAATTTTGTTAGGTCACCTCTTGATAAAATAAGTTCAGTTGTAGCTGGTAGGTATTCGATGATTTCTTCATCTAAAAAAGAAAATCTTTGTATCAATTTTTCAGAGCCAAAATAAAATCCTAAAATCAATATATCAAAC
>NZ_CALAEQ010000019.1 GCF_937891065.1 uncultured Lutibacter sp.
AAACCAACTATTATGATATTAAATATACTATTTGTAATAAACAGATGTAAGGTTAATTCTAAAGGAATTTGCTCTTTGCAATGCAGGTTAACTTATAATAAAAATAGAAAAACATTTAGCACAGGTTTATTTGTGGACCCTGACTATTGGAACAATAAAAAACAAAAAGTATTGAAAGGTGCTGAACAATCAAAATTTATAACAACCCAATTAAGCTTGATCAAAACTAATTTGAATCAAGCTTTTTTATTATTACAAATTCAAAAGAAATCATTTTATGTAGATGATATATTTAAGATTTACAAGGGTGATAACCTTATTGAAGAAACAAAAATTGTTGAATATTTCAAAGTGTTTTTAAAAAAGCTTGAAAAACTGGTTGGAAAAGACCTTGAAGAAGCTACTTTTAAAAAATATGATAAAGTTTACGACCATATTTCAGATTTTATTAAATGGAAGTATCGAAAAAAGGACATTTTGGTTTCAGCTATAGAATCTTCATTCTTGGATGATTTGGAATACTATTTAAAAACTGAGCAGAATCATAAGCAGGTGACCGTTAACAAGATACTTCAGCGATTTAAAAGAGTGGTGAATGAGGCTTTTAATGAAAAAATTATAGATAGAAACCCTTTCGTGATGCACAAGTATAAAAAAGTTAAAAGGCAAGTTGTTTTTTTAAACAATGATGAGTTAAAAGATATAGAAAGTTTTAATTTTAAACAAAACCGTTTGGAGCAAGTAAGAGATTGTTTTGTATTCTGTTGCTATACTGGTTTGGCTTATAATGAAATGGCAAATTTGGTAGCGAAAGATGTAGTTACTGAATTTGATGGGCAATTATGGATTAAAACAGTTAGAAAGAAAACATCGAAAGTCATTTCAGTTCCTCTATTACCAAAAGCATTCAGTATTATTAATAATTATACAGCTGAAGGGCAAGAGAAGTTATTGCCAAATATTTCAAATCAAAAATTCAACTCATACTTGAAAGAGATAGCTGAAATTGTAGGAATTGAAAAGAGGTTGACACATCATACAGCAAGAAAAACATTCGCTTCAACAGTTTTGCTTTATAATAATGTGCCTATGGAAATAGTTTCAGAATTATTAGGGCACTCTAATATGGCTATTACACAGGCTCATTATGGCAAAGTAGTACAGAAAAAAGTGAGCGAGGAAATGATTAAATTGAATAAAAAATTAACGTCCTAACTTAACAATTAGGGCGTTTTATTTTAAAGTGGACACATTATATGGAAAACGAATTATCCTTCAAAAAGTATTGATACACAGACCTTAAAATTGATGTAGGAGTCAGATTAGGTTGTAATAAATCGTGAATAAGGGTTTCCGTAAAGTAAATTAAACAAAAGAGAATAATTTTGAGTGGTGTAAGCTAAAATATTTTCTAAAAATCAAACAAATCTTTTGTGTCAATTTTTAAAACTTTTGAAATAGCATTAATGTTACCAATAGAAGTATTTATAATACCTCTTTCAATTCTGCTTATTTGGGATATTTCAATATTTAAATCGTTGGCGAGTTGTTCCTGTGTAAAACCTTTTAGTTTACGATACTTTCTTAGGTTCTTACCAAAGGCAATTAAAAAGTCAGATTCTTTTAAATACTCCACTATGTAAAATTCGTAGAGTACGAGTATTAATTAATAGGCAAATATGCCTATATTTAACATTTAAAAATTAAAATATAAAAACTATGAAAAACAATTTATTAATTAGCCTATTAGTAGTTCTTGTGACTATAATTTCTTTAAATAGTTGTAACAATGATGATGGTTCGTCATCATCTAATACTCTTTTAGAATCATTGGGAGGAACAGAGTGGAAATATACTGATGGTGAAGATGTTAAATATTATAGATTTAAGAATAATTTATCAAGTCCATTTGAAGAATGGTGGGGGTCTATTAATGGCAGCTGTTATGACTATTATTTATCGTCAAATGCTTCATCTTTAGAAATTATAGAAAATTCAAAAGATAATTTTAAGGTTATATTAGATTATGGGCACGCTTCTGAAACTTATTTATTTACTATGTCAGGAAGTTCTCTTAAGTTAAATATAGGTGTTAACGATGGAGGTAATTTAAATGCTTTATCTTTTTTATTTGATGAGATTTCAAATGGTTTTGAACAAAGGGGAAATTGTCCTGACTAAAATATTTATTTATGGGTTCTAAAGTATATGCGAGTTGTGAGTGTGGATTACATAAGGTAATAAAAATTGG
>NZ_CALAEQ010000020.1 GCF_937891065.1 uncultured Lutibacter sp.
AGTTTATGCCGTACCAAGATGTGTTTGTTCTTTTCTGGGAACAAGTAAAAGAAAGTTGCCAAGAAGGCCGCTTTGCCAAATTAACTATGGCAAAGACCATTGGTAAACCAAACTTAAAAAATATATTTGTCAGACCGGTCTATTCTGAAAATGAATTTAAGGTCTTAGTGAAATTGCGCTACCAATCAAAAGAAACCGAAGATGAGGAAAACGAGCTTTCATTAGAAGATGCTTTTGTATTTTTGAAATCATATCTCAAAACGTCTTTTTCATCTGTTCTTTTATTTACTACAACAAAGGATGTTACTTTTAAAATTAATAAAAAGGGTGCAGGAAGAATTACAGAGAATTCTCCGACATTTCAAAATGTTACGCATGCTAAGAATGATATAGAATAGCTTGAGGGTGAACATTGGTTTGCAATGTTACTTGTGTTTATTTATGTCGATTGTTTCTTTAATAATTATTTTCTTAGAATCTAATAACTCAATAGTTTGACTATTGGTTGGTTTGTTATTTAGTTTAAAAGTGCTACAAATTTTATGAGGTGTTGGTTTTGTGAGTGTAACTACTTACTTTCTTTTAAAACCATATCAATTGTTATTGCACCAGATAGAATTGCCATTTTATTTGAGATATCAGTATACCCAGAATTTAAATCCACATTGTATTTATCTGCTGTAGTAAAGATTTCTTTCATTGCTCCATTCCATTTTTTACTTATTGTTCCAATTTGTTTATCATAAGAATCGTTTATTTGAAAATCCCAAGCTTTCCAATCTCCAGTAATTACAGCAACAAGTTGCTCGGATTTATTATAAATTTTAAACGTGGGCTTAAATAATTTAAATTTTTGTTTTATCGTACCAATATTATTTCCTTTGGAATCATCAATTAAAATTGTTGACATAAAGAACGTCCAACCTCTAGAAATTGATGTTTGTAAATTTCCTGTTGAATCCGTTATTTCTAATTGAAAGGGTAACATATTTTTGTTTAATAACAATCTAAGAAATTTTTGTCCTACAGATATTTTTTGGTTCACAGAACCTATCTCATTTCCTTTGTCATTAAATACTTTGTAACAATTTTCGAACTTAAAATAGTTTACTTTTTCGTCAATAAAATAACTGTTTGAATCAAAAAAATTTGAATTCATCTTTTTTATAGCTTTAATTTAGATCCGAATTCTTTGGCTTTTCGGTTTCGCCCGTTTTTTTTATTGGTATCTAGGCTCCAATTTTATTTTTTATCATTAGTGTTTTCTAATTCAAATTTCATCAGTTTTTCTTTATACTAAAATATTATTCCGAGCATTAAAACCAATGGTTCAGAATATGGAAAGTTGAGAATTTGAAAACGTAATTATCCAATGTTTAAATTTAGTATTTTTTGTTTTAGAAAAATTCTATTTTACATAATTTAGCAATTTTTTATATGCAATGTTGCAATTAGTGGTTTTCGAGTTTTAGATATTTTTTCAAAACTTGACAAGGATTAATTTATTAAGAACCTTCCTTGAAAAAAGCAACAAGAATTTTAGTAAGTTCATCAGGTTTATCTTCTTGTATGAAATGGTCTGAATTTAGAATGTAATGTGTTTGATTCTGGGCTCCTAAAATATTTTTTTGTAATAAACTATCTTTTCCTTTCCACATTAAATCTTGGTTATTACCCCAAATAGTAATGAATGGTTTTGTAAAAGACTTCAATTTTTTATTAAGTTTCTTATTCAAAATAGCTTCTGGGTCGTCAGTTTTAGAAGGAATCATGGATGGGAATTTCCTAACAAAATTGTAATCAGATTGTTGTTGAAAAGGACTATCATATTTTTCTTTTATAGAATCTGGTAGTTTTATTTTTGTTCCCCAATCCATAATATTTCCAGGTGAGAATGTGGAATCATTTTTGGCGTAATTTATAAAACCAATAAAACTATCTGGAATTTCTTCATCTCCTTCAAATAGATAACTATAAGAAACTGCAACCTTACTGAAGAGGTTTTGTCGTTCAGCAACAATTCGTAATGAAATCATGCCTCCCCAATCATGAGCAAATAAGTTGATGTCTTTTAATTTTAGATTATCTATAAAAGTATTTAACCAATTTGTTTGATTAGAATAGGTTATAATATCTGGGTTTTTTGGTTTATCTGAATACCCGAATCCAACAAGATCAGGGATAATTACTCTAAAGTTTTGTTTAACTAAGAAAGGAGCAATATTTCTAAATACAAATGAATTGTTTGGTTCACCGTGTAACAAAAGAATAATTGGGTCATTAATATTTCCAATATCTAAATACGCCATTTTAATATCTTGATCGACCTTTATGAACTTATATTGTTCATTTGTTAAGAAATCAATTGTTAAAGCTACTTGGTTTGTTTTTTTAACATTTTCGCAGGAAGATAGGAGTAGGCTAAATGCAATAATTAAAGTAAAATAAGATGTAATTCTATTTGTCATTATTTTTGATTATAAATTTGAGATTAATTGTCACGGGCTTTTATAAGATTTGTGCGACTGGAAAATCGGTTGTTTTTGGCACGTAGCAAATCGATTGTTAAATGTTTGTCAATTAGTTATTTAGTTTAAATGGAAGCATAAATTTTATGTGGTTTTAGCTACAGAATTTTTCAGTAGAATTATTTAATCCATTTTTTCATTTTAAAATAGGCTACTGCAATTATGAAACTTATTATCATCAAACCAATTGCTGTTGGATATCCAAATCTCCATTCCAATTCTGGAATATTTTTAAAATTCATCCCATATATTCCCGCAATAAGCGTTGGTAAAGAAATACAAACAGTTATAATTGTTAATGTTCTAAATATACTATTTTGTTCTAATTCAATTTTACTATTTATATTTTCCTTCAAATCATCAAGTCTGTCAAAATTAAATTGAATATGGTCTGAAATTACTGCAATATCATCAAGTTCTAAATTTATTTTATTTGTGATTGTTTTTTCTTCAAATTTGTTTTGTTTGAGTAAGTGCAGGATTCTTTGAAAATTACTTATTGATTCCTTTATTAAGAGGTTATTATAATTTAGAATCATTATTAAATCTAAGTCATTTGATTTAAAATCTTTCGAGTTTAAAATATTCTCATAAAACTGTTTTACTTTTTTAGATATGAATTCTGTCAAATCTGCATAATAGTCTGAAATTATCCCTATTTGAAATACAAAATGTTCTAAATGAGAATTGAAATTTATACTTGTAAAATCATATCTTGTTTTTGTGAGATTTACAAAATTTTCATCAATATTAGAAGATAAAAAATAAAAAACGACTCCCTTTTTGATGATTATAAAAACTTCTTCCTCTTTAAAAAGTGTATTCGAATTGTAATTGGGTATTGAAAAGTTAAAAGAAACTTGGTCGCTTGATTTTAAGTAATGAGAACTTATTTCAATATCTTCTTTTTGATTAAAAATTGATATATCAAGATCAAATTTATTAGAAATTTCCTTTAATACTTCTTCAGTAGAATCAATTATTCGAATATTAAATATGTCTTTAGCCTTATAGTTAATTTCACTAATTAAATTTAGTTTTTGTACTTCATTAGTCTTTAAATATAATTCTATCATATTATTGTTTTCGATTCTTTAAACTTAATCTCTTATTGTTGCCAACGGGTTTGGATATGGAAATTTGAGCATTTAGCACCGTAATTTTCCTTAGCCTTAATTTTTATTTAAAAGTACTCAAAATTTTCTTTTTATAAGAATTTGTCAAATTGCTATATGTGGTGTTGTAAAAAGTAGTTTTTTGATTAATTATTCTATTTTGTTTAAATTCATTCCGTTTAATTGTTTTTTTCCTTTCTAGTTTGAATTTAGTCTTCAAAAAATTTCTCAAAATTAGATGATTGCTCTTTTCATTTCCCGTGTTTCACTTCTTTTCTGTACAGAAGACCTATAGGGACTTAGCCACCATTAATTGAAAGGTTTTTTTTATTCGAGATATATTCCAAAATAATAAAACAAGAAAGAGGAGCTGCAAAACTAAGCAGCTCCTCTTTACTCACTTTTCAATAGTATTGGAAAAGTTATTTTAATCTTTTATTTCTTTTTTAATAGGTGTATCATTTTTAGGAATAACTACACCTTTAGCATTTAATTCAACAATTTCATAACCCAATTCAGTTAGTTTCTCAATGTTGCTCGCCTTATCACCTACAACAAGAATATTCATATTCTGAATTTGAAGGTATTTATCAGCCAGACTATTAATCTCTTCTTTTGAAATAGTATTAATGATCTGGGTCTGTTTATCCACAAAATTCTTGTCCAGACCGTAATGTACGATCCTGCCTAAGAAGCTTGCTTTTTGACTTGGAGTTTCATAACTACGGGCATCACGCTGACCAATTGAATTTCGCATAAAAATCAATTCATCATCGGTAATTCCATGATTTTTATAGTTGGTGATTTCCTTCATAAATTCAGAAATAGCTCCGGCAGTAGCCTCTCCTTTGACTCCTGCACTGGCAGTATATGGACCTGGATCATCATTAGAATTAAAATTAGAACGTGCTCCGTAGGTCCAACCCTTATCTTCTCTTAAGTTCAAATTGATTCTACTGTTAAAAGCGCCACCCAATGGATAGTTCATCAAATATGATTTAAAGTAATTTCCGGTTGCGTCATATGCCATATCGGTTACATATCCGATACGTATCTCCGACTGAGGTGCTTCTGCTTTGTCTACTAAATAAATCTTGGTTTTGGCTGGAGCGTTTACCGTGGAAAACTCAGGTAATTTAGCTGATTTATTTTTCCATTTATCTAAAAAAACCAAAGAGGACATGATGTCTGTTTTTGAAATGTCACCTACTACAACCAATTCCGATAATTCAGGCGCATAGTATTTGGTATAAAAGTTTTGAACATCTTCCAAGGTAATGATATTCACGGATTCTTCTATACCGCTTTCAGGTACAGCATAGATATGGTCATCACCATATAACAATCTGCGGTATACATTAGATGCTATGGCTGAAGGATCTTTCATTTGAGATTTTAAACCTTCCAATTGTTGTTTCTTTACTCGATCATAATCTTCTTGAGAAAATTTAGGTCTATAAAGTATTTCTTCAACGATTTCTAAGGTTCTAGCTAGGTTCTTCTTCAAAGTGTTCACACTTATGGTCGTTTTAGAATCATCAGCAAATATATTGATATTACTTCCAATCTTACGTAATTCTTCTTGTATCTGTTCTGAGGTGTAATTCTCAGTAGATTCATTCATTAAACCGGCGGTTAACAATGCTAAACCGGACTTATTAGGAGTATACATATCCATTCGATGTCCTCCGTTGATATTTAATTGTAAAGCAACTACAGGGATCTCATTGGTTTGTGTGCCAATTATTTTTATTCCGTTATTCAATTTTTCTGACCAGAATTCAGGTACCTGCACCAAAGGAGAAGATCCTGAGATAGGTCGAATACTTCTGTCAAAAGTATCTCCGGTTGGTCTTGTATAGCTTAAGCCTGAATAATCTGTTTTAGGAAAAGGATTGTTTCCTTCTGTAGGAACCGTATAATTGTCAGCTTTTACTGGTGCAGTTCCATCTTCTGGTACTACGCTTAAAATTACTGCTGGTTTTCCTTTAATATATTTATTATATACCCTCATAACGTCTACCTTAGTAATATTTTGGTACCGTTTCAAATCATTTTTTATCCCGTTGGGATTACTCAAATAGGTTTCATAACTTGCCAGTTGCGAAACCTTACCACTTACGCTTGCCAGACCATTGATGAAGTTTGATTCCTGATTAGCCTTAAATTTAAGGATATCGTTATCACTTACTCCTGATTGTTCGAATTCTATGAGTACCTGTCTCATTTCTTTTTCAAAATCAGCTAAGGCAACTCCAGGGTAAGGTATTACAAACAATGACATTTCACCTGCCAATTCATCAGCACCATTGAAGCTGGAAGCTTGTATAGCCTTTTTGGTTAAAACAAATTTCTTAAACAAGAAAGAGCTTTGTCCTGTTCCAATAATCTCGGCCAAGCAGTCTAAAGGTGCTTCGTCAGGATGAAATCTTGGCACTGTTGGAAATGTAAACATCATGGCTGGAAAACGAATATTTTTATCTACATAACTCACATAACGATCAGCATCCAAAGTTGCCGCATCCAATTTTAACGCATTTACATCTGGTCCTGCAGGAATGACACCAAAGTATTTTTCGGCCATTTTGATAACATCTTTCGAATTCACATCTCCACCAACGGTAAGAGTTGCGTTATTAGGTCCGTACCAACGCATAAAGAATTTTTTAAGATCATTTACATTCACACGGTCAAGGTCCTCTAATTTACCAATAGTCAACCATGAATAGGGGTGTCCGTATGGATATAAGGCTGATGCATTTACTTCACTCCACCTTCCATAAGGTCTGTTATCATAATTTTGCCCTTTTTCATTTTTAACAGTAGAGCGTTGTACTTCAAATTTTTCCTGAGTTACTGCATCCAGAAAAAATCCCATACGATCTGCTTCCATCCACAACATTAATTCTAATTGATTGCTAGGAGCTGTTTCATAATAATTGGTTCTGTCGCGATTGGTAGACCCATTCAAAGTTCCACCTGCATCCGAAATGAGTTTAAAATGCTCCTCGTCGGCTACATTCTCAGAACCCTGAAACATCATGTGTTCAAAGAAATGTGCAAATCCAGATTTCTGAAGTTCTTCACGTGCAGATCCAACATGATAGGTTACATCAACATGAACAAGAGGATCAGAATGATCTTCATGAATAATTAATTTAAGTCCATTTGCTAGTTGATATTTTTCGTAAGGAATTACGACTTCGCTACCGGTTTTTGTTACTTTTTCAATTAACTTGGTTTGAGACCAGCCGATGGCTGAAATAAACGCAATGAAAATGATGAGAATACTTTTTGATTTCATAAAATGATATTTTTTTAGTTAAAATGAGTTTGTAAGATACTATTTTATTTCAATTTTTAGTTTTGTAGAACGTAAAACTTTCATTTTCATATGTTTAAAGCTAGCCTTTCTCATCGTTTATTATTTTGTTGTATGAAGTCATGTTTATGGAACAAATTTCAATTTCTATTTTTAAAATTCATATCCGTTTCTAAATTTTGGTTTATTGACGGATAATTTTTGTTCAAATGTTGTACAACGGGTTTCTTTATTTAGCACTATAAAAATTATGCTTATTAACTTTACTAAGA
>NZ_CALAEQ010000021.1 GCF_937891065.1 uncultured Lutibacter sp.
ATTTATTGCTCATTTAAATGGTTTGAATTTATTAATATTGGTGTTCTAAAAATAGCTTAAAGAAATACATGAAAAAACCTCGTAATCTTATACTTATTATTGCTGCTTTTTTTTCTATTTATGTGATTTGGGGTTCAACTTATTTACTTAATAAAATAGCAGTTACTGAATTGCCACCTTTTATGCTTGCTTCAATGAGATTTATTACTGCAGGCATATTAATATTTATAATCGCAAAAATTATGGGATTTAAACTTTCCATAACTCGAAAACAATTGTTTAATACAACTATAGCTGGTTTCTTATTTTTAAGTTTTGGTAATGGTGTAATTGTATGGGCGCTTAAATATGTTGATAGTGGTTTTGCCGCTCTTGAAGTTTCTGCACAGCCTTTAGTGGTTTTATTATTAATGCGTGCTATTGATGGAAAGAAAATTCAATTAATGTCTATAGTTGGTGTTATTCTTGGTATTATTGGTGTTTACTTATTGGTAAGTCAAAAAGAGATAGTGACTCATGAATATACAATGATAGGAGTAGTTATGATATTTGTTTGTATGGTTAGTTGGAGTTATGGTAGTTTATTTGTAGCAAAAGCTGATTTACCATCAAACTATTTTGTAAATACGGGTTATCAAATGATTACAGGAGGGATAATGCTATTAATTGCAAGTTTAGTATTTGGAGAAGTTTGGATTTTTCCGTCAGAATGGAGTCAGCCAGTTCAATTAGCTATGGTTTTATTAATTATTTTTGGAGGAATTGTTGCATTTACAGCATTTAATTACCTTTTAAAAACTGTTTCTCCTGAAAAAGTTGCAACTTCAACCTATGTAAATCCAATAATAGCAATGGCTTTAGGTTGGTATTTTTTAAATGAACAAATTACTACCCAATCTATAGTAGCTGCAACTATTCTGCTTACAGGTGTTTATTTTATTAATACCAAAAAAAAGATGGTTCTTTTTTCAAGGTTTAGAAAATAATTGGGAAGTTTGTTTTTTAGCATATTTTATTAATAAAAAAAGACAGTAATATTTACTGTCTTTCCTTAATTTCTTTTGTAAAGTATCATACATTAAAATTATTTCGGTTTAATAGTAACTCCTGTTTTTGGCTTAATAGTAATACCTGTTTTTGGTTTAATAGTGATACCTGTTTTCGGTTTAATAGTGATACCTGTTTTAGGTTTAACACCTTCGTTTTCTAGATTAGACATCTCATTTTTTTTTAGTTAATATTTTACTATATTAGTAAAAAATTTTAATTATTCCTAATATTAGTGATTGTATATTGTTGTATGTGTAATACTTATGTAAAAAAATGAATATAAAGAATTTCATAAAAGAGTGTCACAATAAAGAAGTTTTTAAAAAACTTTCTATATATATTGTAACAAGCTGGGTGCTTCTTCAAGTGTTAGCTGTTACTATAGAGCCATTGGGACTTCCTCAAAAATTAGTAACATATTTTATTATTTTAGTATTATTCGGTTTTCCTGTAAATGGATTTTTAGTATGGAAATATCACCTGATAAATCTAGATTACGAGAAGGATGCTTTTGATGAACAAGGTAATTTAGTTAAAAGAGAATTGAAAAATAGCCCTTTTCAAAAAATGTATTTTTCAGTGTTAATAATTATTAGTATTCTTTCATTTCTGTCCATAGTATTAATTATTAATAATAGTATTGATACAAATAGTTATTCTCAAAGCGTAGAAAAAAGTGATAAAATTGCGGTACTTAAATTTGGGAATAATACAGGAGACAAAAAATATGATATTGTTAGTAAAATGACTGCAGATTGGGTAATTCATGGAATTACAGAAAATAATGTAGGTCAAGTTGTTTCTCCAGAAATTGTTGAAAATTATTTGGGTCAAATAAATACACCAACTAATCTTACACCTATAAATAATGAAAAAATTATTAAAGAATATTTTAATGCTGGAAAATTAATTTCTGGAAATTTTTATTTAAAAAACGACAAACTATTATTTCAAGGCTCTATAACTGATGGGGAGAAAAATATTCAATTAATATCATTTAAATTAGTTGAATGTGATTATGATTTACCACTTGAATGTATAGAGAAGTTGACACAACTTATTTTAGGTTTTTTAATTACGGAAGAAAATAAAATTTTAAGTTTACAAGAAGATTTACCTCCTAATTATGAAGCTTATAAATACCTTATTGATGCTAAGGAAAATTTAGCTAATCCAAAATTATATGTTGACTTACTTAATAAATCAATAGAAGCTGATTCAAACTATTTTGAGCCTCAAGTGTTAAGAGTAGCTCATTATTATAATGTTGGTGATTTTAAAAAATCAGATTCATTAAGAAAAATAATTACCCCAACATCATTCACAAATCGTAGGCAACAGAATTTATTAAATATGTATGAAGCTTTATTGAATGGTACAAACGATAAAGTTTATTATTATTTGCAAAAAGAATATTCAATAACTCCTTTTGATTTATTGTCTAATTCTAGTAATATGACAATTGCACTTCAATTTGTGAATAAGCCTGATGATGTTGATGCAATATTTAAAGAAATATCAATGAAAGGGATGGAAGTTGAAAATTGTGAGTATTGTGAGTATAGAATTTATGTAAAAGCTTTATCAGACATTGAATTAGGAAATTACAACACAGCCATAGAATTATTAGTCGATATCAATGAAAAAATAGATAAAATTAATTTAAAAAGACCATTATTCACAGCGTTAATTCGTTCAAATGATTATTTAAAAGTTGATGAATTTATGTCTAAATTTGAGTTGTCAAGCAGTTTAAAAGATATTCAAGAATTGTATTTGCATATTGGAAAAGAGTATTTATTAGTAAATTTGAAAGAGAAAGCTACTATTTATTTTGATAAATTAATTTTATCAAGTAAAGAAAATGATGATTATGGAAACCTTGCCTTAGCTCATTTCTACACAAAAAATTATAGTAAAGCAGTAATTCAATTACAGAAAAACCTTATTAAAGATCCAAACAATGTTGACCTGCTTTCCAAATTAGCAAGTAGTCAATATGTTATAGGTGATACTGCTAAATCAAACGCTACACTAAGCAAGCTAAAATTATTAAAAACAGCATATCAATATGGATCAATTGATTATGCTTTAGCACAATATTTTGCAATAGTAGGTGATAAAAAAGAAGCCTCAAAACAGTTATTAAAAGCAGTTGCTCATGGCTATTTGTTTACACCAACATCTTATATGAACGATCCTGTTTTTATTTCTTATTTTCAGGATAAAGGATTTAAAGATATTTTAAACTTTTGGCACTAACTAACTAACTAACTAACTAACTAATCAAATAAAAAAATATGGTTTTACAAGATTCCACAGAAAATATAAATAAGGCATGGACAAATTTCGAATTTATAAGCAATGTCATTGGTCATCTCATATGGCCAATGACATTGCTTATCTTATTCTTGGTTTTTAGAAAGCATTTTGCAAATATTATGAAAAAGTTAAGCGGTATTGATGCAAGTTCTACAGGGATTTCATTAAAGTTTGACCAGCAAATTGATGAAGCTATTCAAAATAATTTAGCTTCTAATACCACTGCAATAATTTCAAAATCAGGAATTCAAATTGGAGAAAAAAAAGTGAATGATATACCATTGACTCCTTTTCAACAAATACTAGGTATTAGAGATGAATTAAACCATCGTATTTTTTTAAAATCACAAGAGAGTAACATAGTCACTGAACATAAAACGAGTATTCAACTTAAAAATGAATTATTAGACCTAGAAGCTATTTCACAACAAGAAGGAAAACTATTTCAAACACTAATTGATTTAACAAACTCAGTTGATAATACGATTAATCAATCACAAGTTAATAAGGTTCAATTATTATATATTAATCTAAAATTATAAAATTTATGGCAAAGTTAAATAATGCATATGCACTTTTAATTGGTGTAGGAGATGAAAAATTAGGCACTGTTAATGATGCAACTGATATTTATAATTTATTAGTAGATGAAACCCTAGCGGGCTACCATCCAGAGAATGTTATTTTAGTTAGTGGAATTGAATCTACCCGAAAACACATATTAGACGCGTTTGATAAGCTTCAAAAGGTAACTAATGAGGATTCTTCAATTTTTTTATATTATTCAGGGCATGGAGGTTATGGATTAGATCAATATTTTATTCAACCTTATGGAATGAAAGATGGCATGTCAGCTGAAGATGTTGAAAAAGCTTGGGTAAGTGCATCAGAATTAAAAGATAAGTTAAACAGTTTAAATTCTAAACGATTAATTTTCTTTTTGGATTGCTGCCATGCTGAAGGAATGACAAAAGGAAATTTTTTAAATCAAAAAGGTGATGCTAAAAATAAATCAGCTGTTAGAGCAAAGAGTTCTCAAGTAGCGGATGGTATAGGTCAGAAAATAGATAATGAGCGTGGGGTTTCAATTATTTCATCGTGTAGAGAAGACCAAGAATCCTTTCAACTTGACGACAGGAATAGTTTATTTACAAAATATTTATTAAAAGCTATTAAAGGAAATCATAAGTCTCATTTTGAGGAACCATTTATAAGAATTTATGAGGTATTGGGTTATTTACAAAAGGAAGTACCCAGGGAAGCTAAAGAAAAAGGTTTAGATCAAAATCCTTATGTGAACCTTCAAAACTATGATAATTTTGTACTTAGTTATGTGCCAAAAGAAATTAGAGAATCACTTTCAATAGAAAAAATAGAAAATTCAGAAAAAATAGCGAGCAAAGCATTAAAAGAAGTTGTTACATCATATAGAGAAACAAAGGAGTCTAATAATTTGTTGCTTTTTGTTCATGGTTTTTCGGGTGAAGCAGCTGATACATTTGGGATTATACCAGAATTATTGATGAAAGATGAAAAAATGAATGGTTGGGATATGAAACCTTTAGGCTATTCACAAAATGTAAATCCTGAATTTGGGAAAGATATTTGGGCAGGAGTAGGTGATATTGATAAGATTTCAGATTATTTAGTGACATCATTTAAATATAAATTTGATAAATATGACAGAATTGCAATTGTAGCACATAGCTTAGGTGGCTTAGTTGCTCAAAAAGCAATCATAAACCTTACTGAGGAACTTAGGAGTAAGATTTCTCATTTAATTTTAATAGGGTCACCTAACAACGGTATAGACTCATCAATACTCACAAATTTATTTCATAATAAATACCAACAATTAAGTAGTCAAGGTAAGTTTATTGTAACATTAAGAAATGATTGGGAAAGTATTTTTAAAAACCAATACACTTTTAAATTGAAAATTGCTGCTGGTACTAAAGATGAATATGTAAATAACGACTCATGTTTTGGTCCTTTTTCTGAGGAATATTGTGAAACAGTTGAAGGTAGTCATTTGTCAATGGTAAAACCAGAAAATGAACATGATGACTGTTATCATCTTATTTTAAGCACTCTAACAGATAATGAGTTTTACAATCAATATACGAATAATGAAGAAATTAATTTGGCTCTTGGTAAATATGATGCTGTTGTTAAAAAGTTATTACCCATAGTAAATTCTATAGATCTCAATGGTTTAAAGCAACTAACTTTTAGTTTAGAAGGATTGGATAGAAAGGAAGATGCATTAGAAATTTTAGAAAACCACCCGTTAGCAAAAGGTAATATGGAATTATTTGGATTAATAGGAGGAAGGTATAAAAGGTCTTATTTAAAATCCTATTCAAAAGGAGATGGAGATAGTTCATTTAAGTATTATAATAAGGGTTTAAATGAAGCTGTTGCTGAAAATAATTTCAATCAAATATATTATCAAGCTATTAATCTGGCATTTTTGAGTATTGTAGTTAATGGTGATGAAACTGAAATGCTCAAATATGCAAATCAGGCCTTAGAAGCTACTAAAAGTTGTAGAGATAATTTATGGAAATATGCTACAATTGCAGAAGCAAATTTGTATCTAGATAATTTAGATATTGCGAAAGAATATTATAAAAAATCATCAGAAATGGCGGGGATAAGAGAAAAAATTTCTATGTATACAAATGCCTATAAAGCATATGTATGTTTAATGAAAACGGATAATCCGGATGATGATTTTATTAAATTTTTACATGATAGTTTTTTAACATAAATCTTGATATTTAACACATTTAATTAAGTTAAAATATATTTACTATATTGGTACTTAAATAATTAAACTACTACTAACTAAAATTATTTAATATGTCTTCGAATACTATTTTTATTAGCTATTCTCGGAAGGATTCAGATTTTGTGACAAAATTCACAAAGAATTTAAGAGATGCAGGTGCCAATTTATGGCTTGATAAACAAATAAAACCTGGTGGTCATTGGGATGCTTCCATAGAATCTGCTTTAGAAACCTGTCAGGACGTTTTATTAGTTTTATCTAAAAACTCAGTGAATTCAAATAATGTTATGGATGAAGTTTCATATGCATTAGAAGAAAATAAACGAGTAATTCCAATAAAAATTGAAGAATGTGATGTTCCGTTTAGATTAAGGCGTATTCAACATATAGATTATCATTTCGATGAAGCAAAGGGAATGGAAATTCTATTTAAAGCATTAAATCTAAATGCAGAAAATAGTTCAACTAAAATTGAGCCAGCAATTAAAAAATCAGCTGTAGAACTAAAAAAGAAAGAAGTTAAAACTGTTAAATCTCCAGTAATTGAGAAGAAAGAGATAGTTGATAAAAAAAATGAACTAAAGTTTAAAAAGAAAGGGTTTTTAAAATATGCGATTGGGGCATTCATTGTGATAATAGCGCTAGTATATTTTACCACTGGAAATGAACCAGAAAAAGAAATACCAGAAGACACCTCAAAATCTATTGAAACTAATAGTATAAATGAAGCAATAGTTGTTAGCGATAGTGATGATTGGAACAGAATTAAAGAAAGTATTGTTATTGCAGATTTTCAAACTCATCTAAAAAATCACATAGATTGCTCTCATATTAATGAAGCTAATGGTTTAATACAAGTTTTACAAGAGGTTGCCGACGAAGAAAAAGAATGGCATAGAGCTATTTCAAAAGATAATACAACTGATTATTTAAATTATATTATGGATTATAAAAAAGAAGGAATTTTTTATGAGGATGCATTGGATAGTTTAGATAAATTCTTTGTTACTAGCGGATTTGTACAATTTTCATCCTCAACAGGAGAACTCTATTTTTCAATATTTGAAGGAAGCACAGATAATATTCCACAAATTGGGGACTTAATTTTCGCTAATTCACAAAGAAATATTCACAAGGGGCCTTATGGAACATCAAATTTTGGGATTAATATTCATACAACTAGTGTTGATGAAGTATTTAAAGTAAAAAATGTTCAAATGAGCGGAAGATCATTTTGGGTCGAAGTATCTTTTTAAGGGAATCCTAATTTACTCTCTAACTTTAATATCAATATGAACTTATAAAAATTGATACCACTTATGAACAATATTTATTCATTGAGTACAATAATTCTTTAATTATTTTTTAAATATAGTAAGTCCTTTCAATAATTAAAGATGGGTTTATTGCTTAATAAAATTATTTTTACACACTACATCAATTTTTAAAACAAAACACAAACACTACAGTGTAATTGTAATGTAATAATCAAACACTACTAATGAGTTATAAAATGATATATATCAGTTATATATGAATTTTTTAAACACTACTTAAGTTTTTTATAAATAACACTATGATTGATATCATACCAATAAGTGTGTTTTTATACTTAACTTTGAGTTTAAAGTAATAACATAAAATTTATAGTAATGATAAATATATTTAAAACTTCAAAATCTGTAGCATTAAGTATTGATGATTTTTTTGATAAAATTGATTTTGGAATTTTAAATTTTAAAAAGGGTATTAATAGTTATATAAAAGGTAATAATGAAGAATTTGATATAAACTTAAAAACACTTAATTTTTTAGAGAAAGATGCTGATTCAATTAAAAGAAAAATTGAGAATGAATTTTACCTACATTCTTTAATGCCAAATTACGCAAGTGATATCTTAGATTTATTAGAAAGTGTTGATGATATTATTGATAGATCAAAGGATGTAATAAATCAATTTGATGTTGAAAAACCACATTTACCAGAAGAAATAACAAATGATTATTTAGAATTGGTTAGTTTATCAGTAAAATCTGTAGAAAATGTAATTCCTGCTGCAAGAATTTTTTTCACATCACCAGATCAAGTTAAAGAAAAAATTCAAAAAGTGCTATTTTATCATAGAGAAACAGATGTGCTATCCAATAATATTAAGCGTAAAATATTTCAAGAGATGGACACCTTAAAGCTAAGTGAAAAAATTCATCTGCGATACTTTACACTACATATAGAGCAAATTTCTGATGCTGCTAAAATTGTGGCTCAAAAATTATCCTCTTTAGTTATTAAAATAAAAATGTAGTAAAACACAAATATCTTATAGAATGTTTTTATTTTTTCTTACAAGCGGACTTTTTTTAGGATGGACATTAGGTGCAAATGATGCTTCTAATGTTTTTGGTTCTGCTGTAGGTTCTAAAATGATTCGTTTTAAGCAAGCCGCAATAATTGCATCAATTTTTGTGGTATTGGGAGCCGTAATACAAGGTTACGGAGGGTCTGAAACTTTGGGAAATTTAGGTTCTGTTAATGCTTTAGGTGGTGCATTTACAGTGGCACTAGCTGCTGGAATTTCAGTTTTTTGGATGACAAAATTGAAGCTTCCAGTTTCAACTTCACAAGCTATTGTTGGTGCAATTATAGGTTGGAATTTTTTCACAGAAAACCCAACAGATATTAATTCACTAACAAAAATTGTAACAACTTGGATTTCAGGTCCAATTTTAGGAGGAATATTTGCTATTTTACTTTTCTTGTTATTGCAGTATATTTTAAAGAAGAGTAAAATTCACTTAATAAAGTTAGATGGTTATATAAAATTTGGGCTTTTAATTGTTGGCGCATTTGGTTCCTATAGTTTAGGAGCAAATAATATTGCGAATGTTGTTGGGGTCTTTGTTCCTTCAGTGCCAAATATAATTTTAGATTTTGGCTTTTTCACACTTAATGGAATGCAGTTATTATTCTTAGCTGGAGGATTATCTATTGCTGCCGGAATTATAACATATTCTCAAAGAGTAATGTTAACCGTTGGGAATTCACTTATGAAATTAAATGCTGAAACAGCGATTGTTGTTGTACTGGCTCATTCATTAGTTTTATTTATTTTTTCATCACAAAGTTTATCAGATTTATTTGTACGAATTGGTCTTCCGGAAATTCCTTTAGTACCTGTATCTAGTTCACAAGCAATAGTAGGAGCTATATTAGGGATAGGATTATTAAAAGGAGGAAAAAATATTCAAATAAAAGTAATAGCTAAAATAGTATTAGGTTGGATTGTAACACCTATAATTGCAGGTTTAATTGCCTTTTTTGCGTTATTTTTTATGAGTAATGTATTTAATTTAAAAGTATCTGAAAACACTTCAAAATATATAAAAAGTGATATAACTATTAAGCAAAATAATAATTACATAGATTCTGATAAAACAAAAACAATCACTGAATTTGATTCTAAAACTAATGAAGTAACAAAACTTAACATCTATAAACCCGTAGTAATTATAGTAATTGTGCT
>NZ_CALAEQ010000022.1 GCF_937891065.1 uncultured Lutibacter sp.
GGATATTTTTCTAACACTTTTGCCAAAGCTCTATATTCTGCCTCACTATAAACAGTACCACTTGGATTATTTGGTGAGTTAAAAAATATCATTTTTGTTTTGGGTGTAATGGCAGCTTCTAATTGTTGAGGAGTAATTTTAAAGTCAGTTTCAATAGATGAAGGGATCTCTTTATAAGTTGCTTCTGCTAATATTGAAATTGCTGAATAACTAACCCAGTATGGTGCTGGCAATAATACTTCATCTCCTGGGTTTAACAAAACCATTGCCACATTTGCAATAGATTGTTTTGCGCCTGTTGATACTATTACCTGATTTGGTTGGTATTCTAAATTGTTATCGCGTTTAAATTTTCTGCAAATAGCTTGTTTTAAATCTAAATAACCATCAACAGGACTATATGAACTATAATTATCGTGAATAGCTTGTATGGCAGCTTCCTTAATAAAATCAGGTGTATTAAAATCGGGCTCTCCCAAGCTTAAACTTATAATATCTTTCCCTTGTGCTTTTAATTCTCTTGCTTTAGCTGCCATTGCCAAAGTTTCTGAAATTGGCAAACTGTTAATTCTGTTGGATAGTTGATTGGTCATAAAATATAATTACGCGTAAGTAGGTTTTGTTCCCAATGTTTTTAATTGGTTAAAATGCTCTATTAATGCTTTTTTAAAGGTTTTATATTCGTTGTATGGTAAATTAAATTCTGAGGCTGTTTCTTTTACAATTTTTGCGATATTTCCATAATGTACATGAGAAATATGAGGAAAAATATGATGTTCAACTTGATGATTAAGCCCACCAGTATACCAAGAAACAAATTTATTATTTGGCGCAAAATTAGCCGTTGTAAATAATTGATGAACTGCCCAAGTATGCTCTAAATTTCCTTCTTTATCAGGTAATGGTGTTTCGGCTTTTGGTACAATATGGGCCAATTGAAAAACTATACTTAATATCATTCCTGCTGTATAATGCATTACAAAAAAGCCAATTAATATTTTCCACCAAGCAATATCTAAGACAAGAAGCGGTAATACAATCCATAGGAAATAGTACACTATTTTGGTAATTATTAAAACGGTCCACTCTTTAGTAGGATTTGGAAATTTACCATAGGAAAGCTTACGCTTAAGGTATCGATGCATTTGCTTAAAATCGGTTGTAATAGCCCAATTTATAGTTAACAAACCATATAATAAAAAAGAATAATATTTTTGAAATTTATGAATTTTCAACCATTTTGCATGTTTTGAAAAGCGAATAATTCTTCCTGCATCAATATCTTCATCATATCCTTCAATATTGGTAAAAGTATGATGTAGCACATTATGCTGAACTTTCCAGTTGTAAACATTTCCTGCTAATATGTAGATGCTGCTACCCATTAGTTTGTTGACCCATTTTTTGCTTGAAAAAGAATCGTGATTGCTATCGTGCATCACATTCATTCCAACACCAGCCATTCCAATTCCAATCACAACTGTTAGTAAAAGTAATGCCCATTGTGGCATATTTACAGTTAAAATTAATAGTAATGGAACTAAAAAAACAGCAAACATGATGATGGCTTTGGAATATAAACTCCAATTGCCCGTTCTTTTAATTTTATTTTCTTTAAAGTAAGTATTGACTTTTTTGTTCAGCGTTTTAAAAAAAGCAGCTTTGTCAATTCTTGAAAAATGTATTGTCTTGTTAATCATGATTTTTTTAATAGTATACAAATATACTCACCAAAATTACACCAATTACGCTATCAATTAAAAATTTTATGATAAAAATAACATTTTTTTAAAAGTTGTGAGTTTAATTTAGGAAATCGTAATTTTGTCATCCAAATTTTTAGCCAATGGAAATTATTACAAAGTATTTTTCTAATTTATCAGAAACCCAAATAGCTCAATTTTCTAAATTAGAAGCATTGTACAAAGAATGGAATGCTCAAATAAATGTAATTTCAAGAAAAGATATTGATGAATTGTACGTACGCCATGTAGTGCATTCATTAGGAATTGCAAAAGTTCAGCCATTTCAGCCCAAAGTTTCAATTTTAGATGTTGGTACAGGAGGAGGTTTTCCGGGTATCCCCTTAGCCATATTATTTCCTGAGACGAATTTTTATTTGGTAGATTCTATAGGAAAAAAAATTAAAGTAGTAAATGAAGTTGCTACTGCACTGGGTTTAGAAAACTTGAAAGCAGAAGCCATTAGAGCAGAAAATGTAAAAGGTGAATTTGATTTTATTGTGAGCAGAGCTGTTACAAATATGGATGATTTTTCTAAGTGGGTAAAAAGCAAAGTCGCAAAAAAGCAAAGACACGAATTAAAAAACGGAATTTTATATTTAAAAGGTGGTGATTTAGCAGAAGAATTAGCAAACTTCCCTAAGGCAACACAATACAATTTAACAGATTTTTTTGAAGAGGAATTTTTTGAAACTAAAAAAGTGGTTCATATTCCTTTGAAATTTAAATTGAAAAAATCTTAAAATGAAGTGGATACTGTGAGCCCAACTCCAGTTGATTCTGGAACAATTCTACAAATTCCACCTACACATAATAAGCCTCCACGCTGTCTTCCATAATTTAAAGCAATTCGAGTTGTATTTTTTGTGAAACTACCTCCAAAATTGTAGTAATGAATTTTTTTAAGCTCATTACCATAATTATACACGTCAGTAGCAAAGAAAGATATTTTTGGGGACAGGTTATATTCTAAAGTACCTCCCCACCAATTTTTCTTATCATCTTTAGTCCATAAATGTTGTGCTTCAAATCGAATTGATTTTTTGGGCGATATTTTATAAGTAGATTCTGCAACCAATATTGTGGCATTAACTTTTCCTACGGTTTCTTCAACATAACGTTTGTTGTAAAATAAATTGGTAAACGTAAAAATTGAAGCCCATTGTTTAGACCATTTTTTTCTCACTTCTAGATTTGTATCTGTGAAATATTTATTACCGAAATTTAAAAATTCAGAAGAGTATGTTCTGTCAACGATATTATATTCTGCATCTAACCCGTACCATGTTGAGTAATTAAAAGCTAGTTTTGTACCGTATTTACCTCCTAAGGAAGAACCTTTTTTAATATTATAATAAATATCGAATTGAGTTCCAATTTCACCTGATTTACCAATTGGATTGTATGATAATTTGGGCTGTGATTGGTAAACATAAATATTAGTTAGACTATAATCATGCTGTTTTGTTAAACTTGGAATATAATTTACAACTTGTTCATTGTATAAATTACCTTCTTGTTCTCTATCTGAAAAGAAGTTCATGTTCTCTAGTCTTCTAAATGTAGCATCTATACCGAAGCCTTTTTTTGAGTAACCTGTATTAAAAACAAGTGCATTTCCTGTTGCTAATTTATCTGTTTTAACAGTTTCAAATTCTACTAAAGCATCTTCATCTTTTATGATATATTCTATATAAGTGTAGATGTTTCCTTTAGAAAAATTTAACCTTCCAGAAAAAGCATTGGTATTTTTATTGAAATTAGGAGCGGCATTTTCAATATCTTGGATTCTACTAACAGCGCTAAATCCAACGTTTATTGATGAATTCTCTAATTTAAACAAATCTGACAAGTTCAACTCAGTATCAAATCCTAAAATTTCACCATCAGAAATATCAAACCCTTTTCGTTGTTTTCCATAAAGAGCTGTTAATTGTAAATAATTGAAGGGTGAATATTTTATTCTACCACCAATTAAAGCATTGTTAATTCCTAGCTCTTTGTCTTCCCAAGATCTTAAAATTAATCCATTACCAAATTGTTCATAAAAATGACCAGCAGTAATATCTAATTTTTCTGTTCTATAATTTGCATAGTAATTTCCCAGTCCAATTTTTTTATCAAAAGTTGGAGAGAAATTTAAAATAGCTTGTGGAGCGTATCCTTCAACCTGAATTCCGAAAGTGAAATGGTTAAATCTAGCATCTAATTTTAGGTAGTTATTTGATCGAAATCTGTCATCTTCATTAAAATCACCAGTTTTATTATCATCTAAATAATATTGGGCATTCGAGTTAAAACTTCCACTAAACCAGTTTTCTTGTGAATATGCTTGTAATGATAACAAGGTAATAATGATTAGACTTATTTTTTTCATAGTATATTTATTGAGCAAATTCTTTAACTTTTTCATATAAATCTATTTCGCTACCTGGAGTATAACCTGAGTGAGAATATAAAATTTTATTATTTTTCACTATTAAAACATGTGGAACCGTATTTGCGTTTACGGCTCTTTTGAAATCTTGATTTGTATCGAGTAATATTTCGTAATCCCATTCTTTTCCATTAACAAGAGGTTTAACTCGTGATGATGTTCTCGCATTATCAATAGATATGGCAACCAATTTAAAGCTAGTTTCTTCTTGCCAATCAGCATAATTTTCTTGGATGGCATCTAGTTCATTGATGCACGGAACGCACCATGTTGCCCATAATGAAATGACTAAAACTTCATCTTTCGCAGCTAGATTTTCTGTGGAAACCATGGTTCCATCTAAAGATTTTAATTTATATATAGGTAATGAACTTTGTGAATAACTAGATAAACAGTAAAGTAGGATGAATAATGATAAAATATAATTTTTCATAAATTTTTTAATTTCTCCCACAATATTAACGTTTTTCAATAAAAAATTAACAATAATAAATGAGAAGTTTTTTAAAAAAATTATATTTGCTTCAAATCAAAAAATATTTTATGAAAACAAACCAATTATTTAGTTTCTTAATGCTAAGTCTAGCTTTTTTAGTAAGTTCATGTAGTGGATCTTCTGATGATATCCCAGAAGTTAATGCAACTTCAATTTTAATAACATCTAATAAACTTGAAGTAGATTTAGGTGAAACTTTAACTTTTTCAGTGAAGGATAATTTAGATGTAAATTTAACTTCAACTGCTTCTATTTATTTTAATAACACAGTTATTACAGGAACATCATACACTCCTTCACAGGATGGAACTTTTGCGATTCGTGCTGAATATGAAGGGTTAAAAAGTTCTAGTATTTACGTGAAAGTAAATGCTGTTAATACGCTAAGTTCTATAGTTGTTTCTAGTTCTTCAAAAGAAATTTTATTAGGAGAAACAGTTACATTATCTGCAGTTGGAAATGAAGGAACAGATTTCACAAATGAGGCTACATATTTTGTTAATGGATTAGAAATTGCTGGTATTACGTATGCTCCTTCTAAAAGAGGAAGTGAAATATTAACAGCTACTTATAGCGGATTAGCTAGTAATGAAGTTAATTTATTAACGGGATACAAACAGAAGGTTTTGATTGAAGATTTTACAGGGACTTGGTGTGGATGGTGTCCTCGAGTATCGTATGCCATAGAATTAGTTGAAGCTGTAATTGATGCGTCAATTACTGTTGCTATTCATAGTGGTTCTACTGACAGTAATAATGGGTATTATGACCCTTATACTTATCCTAATGGAAGTGTTTTTGGCGTTAATAGTTATCCAACGGCAAAGCTAAATAGAAAATCAGAATGGAATAGTCCTGAAACATCTTATGTGAGTCAGGTTAAAAATTTAGTAGAGAATGGTGGTGTCCAAAGAATTAAAAATATTGGATTAAAAATAGCTTCAACGCTTACAAATAACACCTTAGATATTAAAGTTAATTCTGGAATTATTGGTGATTTAGATGGTGAGAAGTTAGTGGTTTACATACTTGAGAATGGTTTAAATTATAATCAAGAAAATTATACAACATATTTCGGAGGTCAATCAGTTTTATCGAATTTTGAACATAATAAGGTTTTAAGACAAGTACCAACTGATTTATTTGGAGATGCTATTACTTCAGGAGATTATGATACAACTTCAAATACTTATGAAAAAACATTTAGTGTTGATTTATTTTCTTCAATTGAAAATAAAGCTAATTTAGAAGTGGTTGCATTTATAGTGGATTCATCAGGGAGAGCGGTAAACGTTCAAGTTTCTGCAGTAGGTGAAACAAAAGATTTCGAATAAAATTTTTTATAATTAGTAAAAAGAGCTTAAATACGGATGTGTTTAAGCTCTTTTTTTTGTTAAATATTTTGGTAAATTGAAAATGTGACATTTGTTAGTTTTTAATTTTAAAATAAAAGGTAAATTTGTCCTAAATTAAAAATGTATAACTATGAGTAACATAAAAGAATGTTTAGTTTGTAAAAAATCTTCAGTTGAAACACCTGTAACAAAATTCTATTATCAAGAAAGCGAATTTTATATTTGTCCACAACATATGCCAACAATAATTCATAATCCACAAGAATTAGTTGGTTTATTACCAGGGGCTGATACATTAACAGCAGGGTAAATAATTTTAAGTATTAGATAATAAAAAACTCGCCAATTGGCGAGTTTTTTTATGATGTATTTAGGATTATTCTCCTAAGAATGGATATTTGTAATCAGTTGGTGTTACAAACGTTTCTTTAATTGTACGATTGCTTACCCAACGTAATAAATTCCAAACTGAACCAGCTTTATCATTTGTTCCAGATCC
>NZ_CALAEQ010000023.1 GCF_937891065.1 uncultured Lutibacter sp.
CTTAAGAAATAAATTTTTCTCATAGTTATTGATAGGTTAAATTAATTAATATTGCGCTATAGGACGCAGATTTTTACTAAATGTTACAATTTTTGAAATGAAATAATTTTAAAATATAATAAGTAGGTTTCATAGCAAAAATGAAATTCAAATTTAAGTAAATTTTTGTAGGTAATAAGTTATTCAACTTAAAAATTAACGTAACATTAAGGAAATGAATTATTAAGGAGCTTTGAAGGTTTTTTTCTTTGGATTAAAATTGTTTTGTTGAATAAGAAAAAAGCTATATATTTGCACCCGCCTTAATTAAAGAGGTAATTGATTTATTAATAAAGCGAATAAAAATAATACGTATGTATGCAATTGTAGAGATAGCAGGGCAGCAATTTAAAGTAGCGAAAGACCAAAAGGTTTACGTACACCGCTTACAAGAAGAAGAAGGAGCTAAAGTTTCTTTTAGTAAAGTTCTTCTTATAGGAAGTGAAGGTACAGTAACCGTTGGCGCCCCAGTTATAGAAGGAGCCGAAGTAACGGCAAAAATCTTAGGTCACCTAAAAGGTGATAAAGTAATCGTTTTCAAAAAGAAACGAAGAAAAGGATACAGAAAGAAAAATGGTCACCGCCAATTTTTAACTGAAATCCAAATCGAAAGCATTGCTGCAAGTGGAGCAACTAAAAAAGTAGCTACTAAGAAAGCTGAACCTAAAGTTGAAAAAGTTGCAACAGAAGCAACTGCATCAGATGATTTAAGTTCAATGACTGTTGCTGAATTAAAAGCTATAGCTAAAGAAAAAGGTATTGAAGGATACACTTCTTTAAAGAAAGCAGAATTAATTGAAGCGTTAACTAAATAAAAATTTCAATTTTAAAACCATAACATCATGGCACATAAAAAAGGAGTAGGTAGTTCGAAGAATGGTAGAGAATCAGAATCGAAACGTCTAGGAGTAAAAATATTTGGTGGTCAAGCTGCAATTGCAGGTAACATTATCATCCGCCAAAGAGGAACTACACATCACCCAGGTGAAAATGTGTATATGGGAAAAGATCATACCTTACACGCAAGAGTTGACGGGTTGGTAAAATTCCAAAAAAAGAGAGATAACAAATCATATGTTTCTATTGAGCCTTTTGAAGCTTAAGAAATAGATTTTTATAAAATTAAAAACTCCCAAACTTAAAAGTTTGGGAGTTTTTTTATGTGCTTATTTTGTACATTTGTACGCTTATGTATTTTATTTATAATATACTTGTTTTAATTGCTGGTTTTTCTTTAAAAATTATAGCACTTTTCAATAAAAAAATAAATCTTTTTATTGAAGGTAGAAAACAAACTTTTCAAAAATTAACAAGTATTATTTCTAAGAATGATAATGTAATTTGGTTTCATTGTGCATCACTCGGAGAGTTTGAGCAAGGGCGACCAATACTTGAAAAATTAAAGGAACAATACCCAACGTATAAATTTGTTTTAACATTTTTTTCACCATCAGGTTATGAAGTTAGAAAAAATTATGAATTGGCTGACGTAATTTGTTATCTACCAATAGATACTAAACAAAATGCTAAGCGATTTTTGGATATCGTAAATCCAGAATTGGTTGTGTTTGTAAAATATGAGTTTTGGCCAAACCTATTAAAAGAACTAAAAGTTAGAGATATTAAAACAATATTGATTTCGGGAATATTTAGAAAAAATCAAGTTTTTTTTAAATGGTATGGCGCTTGGATGCGGAAATCATTAATTGCATTTGAACATTTTTTTGTTCAAGATAAAAATTCAGAATTACTATTAAACAATATTAACTTTTTAAATGTTACTGTAAGTGGTGACACACGTTTTGATCGTGTTTATGAAATAACAAAACAAGATAATCAGTTATCTTTTATTGAAAAATTTAAAGATGGTAAATATACTTTAGTTGCAGGAAGTACTTGGAAAGAAGATGAACAATTATTAATCGATTATATTAATAATAAAGCCTCAGAAAATGAAAAGTTTATTATTGCTCCACACAATATTAATTATGAAGACATTCAAAAACTTAAAAATTCAATAACTAAAGAAACAGTACTATTTTCAGAAAAAGAAAATTTGAATCTTTCAACTTACCAAGTTTTTATAATTGATACTGTAGGAATTCTAACTAAAATATATAGTTATGCCAATGTAGCATATGTTGGTGGAGGCTATACAAAATCTGGAGTTCATAACGTATTAGAACCTGCTACTTTTGGGATTCCAATAATAATTGGCCCCAATTATTATAAATTTAATGAAGCAATAGATTTGGTAAATGAGGAAGCATGTTTTGTAGTGAATGATTCTAAAAAATTATCCGTACTTTTAAGCAAGTTTTTTCAAGGTAATAAGAATAGAGAAAAAGCAGGTAATAATGCTTTAAAATATGTAATTGATAAAACAGGAGCTACCACTAAAATTTTATATTATTTAAAGAAATGAGAGAAAAATTAGAAAACTACTTTTCGTTTGTATTTGAAAAGGAATTATTAGATGAAATTGAGCAAGTTGGTGTTTATAAAAAATTGCGCGAAAATGAATTGCTGGTTGATTTAGGTGATAAAATGAAAGGTGTACCCTTATTGCTTGAAGGTGCGATTAAAATAGTTAGAGAAGATAAAAAAGGGGAAGAAATTCTTTTATATTTTTTAGAGCGTGGAGATACTTGTGCAAGTTCATTTGCAAGTGCAATTTCAAACGGGAAATGCGGTATTAGAGCAATTGCAGAAAAAGAATCTGAAATTATTTTTCTACCTGCGGCAAAACTCGATGAATGGTTAGTTAAGTATAAAACGTGGAGAAATTTTGTAATTGATAGTTATAATATTCGTCTAAATGAAATGATGGAAACTATCGATACACTCGCGTTTATGAGAATGGACGAACGTTTGTATAAATATTTGAAAGACAAAGCTCAAATAATGAGAGAAATGTCACTAAATACAACGCATCAGGAAATTGCATATGATTTGCATACCTCAAGAGTTGTAATTTCAAGATTGTTAAAACAACTTGAAAATGAAGGTAAAATTAAGCTGAACAGAAATAGAATTGAAATTTTAGAATTTTAGAATTTGTAACAAATGTTACAAATCAGCATAATTTATATGATATTTTTACCAGACTAACTAAAATAAATAAATTATGGAATTTATAACTCAGCCTTGGGCTTGGTATATTGCCGGTCCTATTATTTCCGTTGTTATGTTTTTGCTTTTCTATTTTGGGGAACGTTTCGGGGTGTCTTCAAATTTAGAAACTCTTTGCTCTATTGGTGGAGCTGGTAAATTTGTTGATTATTTTAAAATTGATTGGAAACAAAATACATGGAACCTTGTTTTTGTTGCCGGAGCAATTACAGGTGGTTTTGTAGCTGCTTATTGGTTATCACCAAGTGATGTTGTTGCCTTAAATCCTCAAACAGTACAAGATTTGGCTGATATTGGAATTATGAATGCCGGAGCAACCTATTTACCAGATGAAATTTTTAGTGTAGATACTATGTTATCCTTCAAAGGCTTTTTTATTTTATTAATAGCCGGTATTATGGTTGGGTTTGGTGCACGTTGGGCAGGTGGTTGTACATCTGGTCATGCCATTGTTGGCTTAAGTAATTTAGAAATCCCTTCATTAATATCAGTCATTGGGTTTTTTATTGGAGGTCTAGTAATGACATGGTTAATTTTACCATTAATTTTTTAAAGAAACACAAAATGAAATACATCAAATTTTTTTTAGTAGGTATTCTTTTTGGAATTGTAATGAGTAAAGCTGAAATAATTTCGTGGTATAGAATTTACGAAATGTTTAAATTTCAATCATTCCATATGTATGGTATTATTGGTTCTGCTGTTTTTTTAGGAATGATAAGTATGTTTCTTTTCAAGAAAAAAATGGTAAAAACTTTTGAAGGAAATGAAATTCATATCGCTCCCAAAAAGAAAGGTTTGTACCGTAACCTATTAGGAGGAATTCTTTTTGGTTTAGGTTGGGCTTTAGCTGGTGCTTGTCCAGGTCCAATGTTTGTTTTAATTGGAAAAGGAGTCGTTTCTATTTTAGTTGTAATTTTTGGAGCAACTTTAGGTGCATTTCTATATGGTTTGTTTAAAGATAAAATTCCTCATTAAAATTTTATAGCGTATAAGATTAAAATAAAGTCAATGAAACTAGACGAAATTGTTAAGACTAATTTTTCTAATTTATTCGAAGATAATTTACTGCAAGAGATTTGTAATAATGGTATTTTAAAATACGCTGAACCTGAAAAAATAATATTAGAAATTAGAAGAGAGATTACGTTTATTCCTTTAATTGTTTCTGGAATTGTTAAAGTCGTGCATAGAGATGGGAAAGGAAACGGTATTTTTTTACACTATTTATTAGAAAATCAAACCAGTGCAATTGCTATTTCATATGCTTTAGAAAATAAAAAAAGTGAAATTAGACTCGAAAGTCAAAGTAATATAACATACATAGCAATACCTTCAAAAGTAGTAGATTCGTGGTTTTTAAAATTTAAATCTTGGAGAGCTTTTTATTTTAAATTAAACAGGCAACAAACATCATTTTTAATTGAAACAATTAATGATATTGCATTTACAAGTTTAGAAAATAGATTGTTGAAATATTTAGAATATACCAGCTTAATAAGTAATAATAATACAATAAGTAGGAAGCATTTTGATATTGCACGCGATTTAAAAGTTTCAAGAGAGGCAATTTCAAGAATTTTAAAAAAACTGGAGAAAGAGGAAACAATAACTTTAGGTAGAAATAAAATAACACTCAATTAATGGAGTTAAGAGATCAATTTGGAAGAAGAATCAGTTATTTACGATTGGCAATTACAGATCGCTGTAATTTACGTTGTCAATATTGTATGCCAGCTCACGGAATTGATATTGTAGATAGAAAAGAATTACTTTCTTATAAAGAAATGTATAGGATTACACGTGTACTTTCTGAATTAGGTGTCAATAAAGTTCGATTAACTGGAGGAGAACCTTTTGTTCGTAAAGATTTTGTGAATTTTTTAGAATCACTTTCTTTTAACGATAAATTAGATGAAATAAACATAACTACAAATGGCGCCCTAATTTCAAATCATATAGATAAATTAGAAGAATTAAATATCAATGCAATTAATTTAAGTATTGATAGTTTGCAAAAAGATAAATTTGCCAAAATTACGCGTAGAGATGTTTTTGTTGAGGTTTATGATACGTTTGAAAAATTAGAAAAAAGTAATTTGAAGTTAAAATTAAATGTGGTAGTTCAATCAGGTTTTAATACTGATGAAATTATTGATTTTATTGAACTTTCAAAAACAAAAGACATAGCGGTACGGTTTATTGAAGAAATGCCTTTTAATGGGAAAGGGCAACGAGATATGCAGGAAGAATGGAATTTCGAAAAAATTATACACCATGTTAAAGAACATTATTCAGAAGTGGAAACGCTTCAAGATAAAAAATCTTCTACTTCACGAAATTTTAAAATTCCGAATTACATTGGTACTTTTGGAATAATACCAGCATTTACGCGTACTATTTGTAACGATTGTAATAGAATTAGAATTACCGCAACCGGAATGTTTAAAAACTGTTTATTTGATGGTGGAGTTTTTAATGTAAGAGACTTTATGAGAGATGGAGCAAGTGATGATGAACTAAAACAGCTATTTATAGATACGGTTCATAAAAAACCTGAAAATGGTTTTATTGCTGAAGCAGCTCGTGGAAACGATGTTTCAGAAAGTATGTCTACAATAGGCGGGTAGGTAAATTGACAATTAAAAATTAAAAATGAAGAATTAAAAATGTAGAGATTGTCTAAGAAGCAAATATTTCGTGAACCTATGCTTCAACTACACTCAGCAAACGGTTATTGAGCGGAGTCGAAATACAGGTTCTCATAATGAATGATGTAAAAGTGTTGAAATTCTGAAATTGGTTAAGAATGAGAATTTTAAAGACTACTTAGAAACTTTCTTTTATTTAAAATAATATGAGTTTAATTACAGCACAAGAAGCATTAGAAATAATTTTAAAAACTTCGGAAGATTTTGGCACTGAAGAAGTGAAATTTTTAAAATCATTAGGCAGAACTTTAAAAGAAGATATTGTTGCCGATCGTGATTTCCCCCCTTTTAATCGTGTAAGTATGGATGGAATTGCAATTGATGTAGCAGCTTTTAACAACGGACAAAGAGCTTTTAAAATTGAAGGAATTCAAGCGGCTGGTAGCGAGCAATTAACAATGCAAAACCCAACAAATTGCATTGAAGCTATGACAGGTGCAATATTACCAAAAAATACGAATGCTGTAATTCAATATGAATTATTAACTATTGAAAACGAAATTGCCACCATAAATTTAGAAGCTGTAAAAAACCTTCAAAATGTTCATTTAAAAGGATTAGATAGAAAACTAGGTGACATTCTAATTTCTAAAAACAAATTAATTTCACCTGCTGAAATTGGAGTTTTTGCAACCGTTGGTAAAACAACTGTAAAAGTTGCAAAGCGACCAAAAGTAATGATTATTTCTACAGGGAACGAGTTAGTAGGAGTTTGCGAAACACCGGAAGAACATCAAATTAGAAGAAGTAATGTTTACACGTTGGTTTCATTGTTAGAAAAATTGAATATTCAATCAGAAACAGCACATATTTCAGATGATAAAAATTTACTTTTAAGTAAAATTAGTTCTTTTTTGAACGATTTTGATGTGTTGTTATTTAGTGGAGCAGTTTCAAAAGGAAAATTCGATTTTATCCCTGATGTATTAAATGAATTGGGTGTAAAAAAATTATTTCATACCGTTAAACAACGTCCGGGGAAACCATTTTGGTTTGGAAAAAAAGGAAGCAAAACTGTTTTTGCTTTCCCAGGAAACCCAGTTTCAACTTTTGCTAGTTGTTTAAAATATTTTTATCCTTGGTATTATAAATCTATTGGTTTAAATTTTGAAAATAAAAATCAAGCAATTTTAACTGAAGATTACTTTTTTAAACCAGATTTAACCTACTTTTTACAAGTGAAAATTACGAAAGAAGATGGTAAAATATTTGCAACTCCAATCACAGGAAGAGGATCAGCTGATTTAGCTAATTTAGTAGATTCTGATGCTTTTTTGGAATTACCAGATGATAGAAGTAATTTTACAAAAGGAGAAGCATTTCCTTTAATAACATATAGATAAAAACCTGTCATTCTGAACTTGATTCAGAATCTTTCACATATGGAAAATAAATTCACACATATTAACGAGAAAAACACACCAAAAATGGTGAATGTTGGTGAAAAAAAAATCACAAAGCGTAAAGCTACAGCAAAAGCAACCATGTTTTTAGGTACTGAAATTATTTCTCATTTTGAAAATAAAGAATTAACCACTAAAAAAGGTCCGGTTTTTCAAACAGCTATTATTGCAGGTATTCAAGCGGTAAAAAAGACTTCTGAATTAATTCCAATGTGTCATCCGTTATTAATTAACGGAGTTGATATTGATATAGAAATTATAGACACCGAACATATAGAAATTTTTTGCACAGTTTTAATTGAAGGAAAAACGGGTGTTGAAATGGAAGCGCTCACCGGAGCAAATATTGCTGCATTAACGGTGTATGATATGTGTAAATCTATTTCTCAAGAAATGGTAATTAAAGAAGTAAAATTGGTTGAAAAATCCGGAGGGAAAAGCGATATAAAAAATGGGTAAACATCAAAAACACGCAAAACTAAAATTAAGAGATAACGATAATTTTGCGCCAAATGAAATAGCTTTTGTTGGTACAAAATGTGATGTCATTTCAAATTTGGTACATCAAGTTTCTGAGAGTTTATTAAGTTATAAATTAGCTTACTTTGACGCATCTCATTCAAAAGATATAGCGTTAAATACTGTTGAAACATTTACATTTCACGCTAAAGGAACATTAAATAGTTTAGTAAATAATGAAGTGAATAAATTCAATCAACGTGTTCAGTTTTCACAATACGATTTTGTTTTTATCAATGGGAATCATTATGAAGGAGCTAAACAAATTTTAATTTTAGATAAAGATAAAGAAGCTTCAGTTTTGAAAAGATTGGATCAGTTAAACAATATTCAGTTTGTTATTAAATTAACGGATGATGTTGAGTTTTTCGATTTTTTAGAAGGAAAAAATCCTCAAATTAAAAACTTACGTTGTTACAATATTAATGAAATTGATAAAATATCAAAGCATATTGAAAACCTAATTAAAGAGAAAATTGCGCCTATTCAAGGTTTGGTGTTGGCTGGTGGGAAAAGTATTAGAATGGGGCAAGATAAAGGAACTTTAAACTTTTACGGTAAAAATCAGCGAGATGTTGCTATTGAGTTGTTAGAAAAAAACCACTTAAAAACATTTTTATCAGTTAGAGAGGAACAAGAAATTGGGATAGAAAACAAAATTACTGACAAGTTTGTTGGATTGGGGCCTTTTGGGGCTATCTGCTCTGCGTTTCAAGAAAATCCGGATGTTGCTTGGTTGGTTATTGCAACCGATTTACCTTTTGTAAATGATGAAGTTATTCAATTGTTGTTAAAGCATAGAAACCCTTCAAAAGCTGCAACTACAATTAAAGGAAAAGATAAGCAATTTCCTGAACCTTTAATTACAATTTGGGAGCCAAAAAGCTATACTTTATTGTTAAATTATTTAGCGCAAGGTTATTCTTGTCCACGAAAAGTATTGATAAATTCTGATGTTGAAATTGTTGAAATTGATGATGATTTCATAAGAAATATTAATACTCCCGAAGAATTTAAAGCGGCTCATAAAGAAATAAATGAGTAAAACAATTCACGTTTTAAATGGTGATAGTACTGCGAAAATTTTAGAAAAATCTAAAATTAAAGGAGATATTGTTGTTTGGCGAGAAATGCTTTGTGAAGGGCCTTTGCATAAAAATGTAGGAAGTGATGAATTTTGGTTAAACAGATATTCTTATTTTGAAACTGAAATTGGAGTAGATCGTTTAGAATATTACGATAAAACCATCAAGGAGATTGTTAAACTAGAAGATTTAGCGGGTTATAATAACGTTGTTTTATGGTTTGAATTTGACTTGTTTTGTCAAGTTAATTTACTTGCATTATGTACTTATTTATTAGCTAATTATGTGAAAAAGTCAAACTATTATTTAGTTTGTACAGGAAAAGATGAAGTAGAACAGCAACTCCAATCATTATCAGATTATTCACCTTCAGAATTTGAAACATTATTTAATACTAAAATTGCTCTTAGTAAAGCTAATTTAGAATTTGCAAAAGAAAGCTGGGAATTGTATGTTGAAAATGACTTCAATACACTAAAGGAATTTAACTTCAATCAAAATTCAAAATTTCAATACTTACAGTTGGCAATGGATCAACATTTGAACAGATTTCCTGCTAGCAATGGATTGAATCAGATTTCAACTAAAATTTTAGAAATTATAAACTCTAATTTGTTTTCAGAAAAAGAGATTGTAATTAATCTTTTAATTTGGCAACAAAAGGAAACTGTTTATGGGTTTGGAGATTTACAGTATTTTCAGTATCTTAATAAGTTAGAAAAGTACTTTACTATTAAAGAGGGAAAGTACTATTTAAATGAAATAGGTTTAGCTAAAATTAATTAATAATGGACTTCAATAAAGAGGAATATTTTCAACGTCAAACTACTTTATCAGAGATTGGTGTAAAGGGACAAGAGTTATTACAAAAAGCTAAAGTTTTAGTTCTTGGCTGTGGCGGATTAGGAAGTCCAATTGCAATTTATTTGGCAACAAGCGGAATTGGAAAACTTCATTTGGTAGATTTTGATTCGGTTTCTGTTTCAAATTTACATCGACAGGTTTTTTTCAAAGTTGAAGATATTCAGCAACCAAAAGTTGAAGTTTTAGCCAATGAAATTAAGAAAAGAGCTCCTTTTACCGAAGTTACTTTTACAAACGAAGCGATCAATAAAAATTCTATTTTATCGTTAATCTCTAAATTTGATGTAGTTGTTGATGGTACAGATAATCTTCAAATTAAGTACTTAATTAATGATGCCTGCGTACTAACCAAAAAGCCATTAGTGTATGGTTCTTTATATAAATTTGATGGTTATGTTGCTACATTTAATGTGTTAAATGGCGAAGGTGATTATACGTGTAATTTACGTGATGCGTTTCCTACAATTGCTACAGATATTCCTAATTGTGAAGAAGCGGGAACTTTAAATCCGATAGTTGGTATTATTGCATTGTTGCAAGTAAATGAAGTGATAAAAATTATCACCAAAATTGGTCAATTATTAACCAATCAATTGTTAATTTACAATGCGCTTGAAAATTCTCAATTCAAAATAAAACTCAAAAAAAATAAATCCTTAATTTTTGAAGACATTTTTAAAGATTCAAATTATATAGATGCTCATTGTACAACGCAAGATAGCGCGTTATTAATCACTGCTTCAGAACTAAAAAATAAATTGAATTCGGAGAACTTAGAAATTATTAGTGTTTTCAATAATAAAGACGTTTTTCTACCTTTTGACGTATATCAAAAAATACCTTATAAAGCTTTTGATGCCGCTGAATTTATTCCAGATTTTGAAAAGCATTATGTAATTGTTTGCGAAAAAGGGATTACAAGTTATGATGTAACTTTAAAATTAAAAGAAAGATATCCTTCTTTAAATGTATTTAGTTTGTTTGAAGGAATAAAAAAATATTAAATGTAACATCCATTTTTTACAAATCATTTTACTTTCTTAATGATGTTAAATTGCATTTTATAGCGTGGAATAATGCAATGCCTTTTTAGTTGAAATACTGATTATTACTCTCAATTTTGTATGAAATTTTTTTTAATTTTTTAAAAATTGTGTATTATGTCAGATTTAAAATTTAGAATAAAAGCCAAAAGTGAAAACGCTACAAAAACTGTTGTAAAAACCAGAGGGTTTGAAATAATTGTTGATGAACCAAAAGCATTAGGAGGAGGTGATGCTGGGGCAAATCCGGTTGAATATGTACTTGCAGCTTTAAGTGGTTGTTTAAATATAGTTGGCCATATGATTGCAAATGAATTAAACATAGAACTTAGAGGTATTGAAATTAGTATGAGTGGAAACTTGAATCCAAATTGCCTTTTTGGAACTTCTATGGAAGAACGAGCAGGCTATAAAAATATTGAAGTTATAATGAAACCAGATTGTGATGCTTCTCCAGAAATATTATCTAAATGGCTAAAATTAGTTGAGGACAGATGCCCGGTCTCAGATAATATTGGTAACGCAACTCCAATTAATTTCAAACTTAAAAAAACACATCAAATAGCTGAATTAAATTAATATTCAATGTGCTGTTTAAATTATTGAGCAGTCCTTTACTTAAAATTGAGAAAATTTTAATCGTTCTCACTTAGTAAATTTCATTTTGTATTTTTAAAAATTAGTTTCAACTTTTAATTAATATTTAATAGTACTATATTGAATAGATAGTGTTAATTTTCAACCTGAAAAATATTTTATTATTAGATTGAAAAATGATGGAGAGTCCACTAAAATTTTATAATTCTGAAAAAATTATTTTTGAAAATAAAGTAAAAAAATTAAAAAGAAAATTAGCCTTATCAAGCACTTTGAGGTTAATTATATTTTTAACAACAGTTATAGGTGTCTATTTCTTTTTTGGTAATGTTAAAATTGTAATTTTTATTATTGTTGTAGGGTTGGTTTCATTTGTCTATTTAATATTGAAGCATTCCAATTTACAATACAAGAGCGATCTAAATAAAGCGTTAATTGAAATAAACAAAACTGAGATTAAAATTTTAAATAGAGACTATTTTTCATTAAATGGTGGAAATGAATTTATTAATCCCTCACATCCTTTTAGTTATGATATTGATTTGTTTGGGAAAGGTTCATTTTTTCAATATTGTAACAGAACAGTTACAAATGAAGGTAAACAAGAGTTTGTTGAAAGATTGACTAATAATGATATTTCATCGATTATTGAAAGACAAAATGCCATTAAAGAATTAAGTCAGAAACCAAAGTGGAGACAACAATTTTCAGCGCTTGCCAGTTTGGTAAAAGTTGAACATCCAGCGAAAGAAATTGTAGGTTGGATACATAATTATAAATCGGTTTTCCCAAAATTTATAGCCTATTTACCAACAATATTTTCGATTGTTTCAATAATGTTAATTGTACTTGTTGTAATGCAAATTATAGCTGAACAAATTTTATTAATTTGGTTTTTTATAGGGTTAGGAATTTCTGGAATATATCTCAAGAAAGCGAATGAATTATACAACGACGCAAGTAATGCAAAAGATACGTTTAAACAGTATCATAAATTATTGAATGAAATTGAAACAACAACATTCACTTCAAAAATTTTAAAAGAAAAACAACAAGAAATTCAAACCGAAACACAAAAAGCATCTACCATATTCGCTAAATTTTCTAAAGTGTTAGATTCTTTTGATCAGCGAAATAATTTAATAGTAGCTGTTTTAGGAAATGCTTTTTTATTGCGTGATTTGCAGCAAGTTTACAATGTTGAAAAATGGATAAATAATTTTAATAATAAAGTAGAAAATTGGTTTAGTGTTATAAGTTTTTTTGATGCTCAAAATTCTTTAGCAAATTTCGCTTATAACCATCCAAGTTATGTTTTTCCTGAAATTGATAAAAATAAAAAGATAATTATTGCTGAAAATCTAGGTCATCCTTTATTAAAGGAATTGCAAAGAGTTGATAATAATTTTTCAATTGAAAACCATCAATTTTTTATTATCACAGGGGCAAATATGGCTGGGAAAAGTACTTTTTTAAGAACAGTTTCATTGGCTATTGTTATGGGAAATATGGGCTTGCCAGTTTGTGCATCAGCATTTAAATACAATCCTATAAAGTTAATAACAAGTATGCGTACTTCAGATTCTTTAGCCGATAATGAATCATATTTCTTTTCTGAATTAAAACGATTAAAATTTATTGTCGATGAAATTAAAACGGAAGAATATTTTATTATTTTAGATGAAATATTAAAAGGTACTAATAGCACAGATAAGGCAATTGGATCCAAAAAATTTGTACAAAAATTGGTAAGTTCAAAGTCTACAGGAATAATAGCTACACATGATTTAAGTTTGTGTGAGATTGAAAAAGAATTACCTGAAATACAAAACTATTATTTTGATGCAGAAATTATAAATGATGAATTAAGTTTTGATTATAAACTTAAAGATGGAATTTGTAAGAATATGAATGCTTCTTTTTTATTAAAAAAAATGGAAATTATTTAAGGATGCGAATTCACCCAAACTTCACCATCTTCAAATTGTTCTTTTTTCCAAATCGGTACCGTTTCTTTTAATGTGTCAATTGCGAACTCACAAGCTTCAAAAGCTGCTTTTCTGTGTGCAGATGAAACAGCAATAATTACAGGAATATCTCCAATTTGTAATTCGCCTACGGCATGGTGAATGGCAATTTTATGTATTGGAAATTTTTCTAAAGCTTTATCAGCAATTTTTTGCATTTCTTTTACAGCCATTGGTTCGTAACCGCTAAAATCTAATAAAACAACCTTCTTGTTTTTTGTTAAATTACGAACAGTTCCTACAAATAAAGTAAGTCCACCGCACGAATCGTCTAGCACAAAATCATTACATTCTTGTAAATTTAATTTCTCTGATGTTATTTTTATAGAGGTTCTGTTTGCCATTTTTTAACTAAAATTTTAGCAAATTTAAGAAATATTAAATGTATTTTCGCCAAACTACTACTAACTATAGAATTGATGAAAAAAACCTTTAGAATTGTAAGTGTATTGGAAGGAGTTTCGTACTTATTATTATTGTTTATTGCAACACCAATAAAATACACCTTAGGAATTGATACCTACGTGAAAATGTTAGGAATGCCGCATGGAATTTTGTTTATTGGATATGTTATCTTGGCACTTATGTTGAAATCTGAATTGGAATGGAAATCTAAAACCACCTTAATTGTACTATTAGCTTCAGTTATTCCGTTTGGAACCTTTTATATTGATAAAAAGTATTTAAGAGATTAACCTCCGCTTACAGGTGGAATAATTGCAACAACATTACCTTCATTAATTATTAAATCGTCATTTGCGTATTCTTCATTTACTGCAATGGCAAATTCATGAATATTTTTTAGACTAGGGTATGCTGTTTTTAATAGGTTTTTCAACTCTTCAATAGATATTTTTCCTTCAGAAGTATAGCTTAATGAGTTTCTTCCAACTAAATCAGTAGTAATTCCAAAAAATAAAATAGTAAAATTCATAATTAAGAGTTAATTTAGTACAAAAGTATAATTTTTCTAATTATTAAATCAATTATCTTATTTAAATTGATTCTAAATAATATATTATGTAATCTTCATCACAAAGATAGTACAGTCAATAGCTAAATTTGTTTAATTCAAATTTTATAAATTAACTATGAAGTATGGTTTTATAATTGACAATCGAAAATGTATAGGTTGTCATGCTTGTACAACAGCGTGTAAATCAGAGCACGATGTAGCTGTTGGAGTTAACAGAACATATGTTAAGCAAGTTGAAAAAGGTGAATTTCCTGATACGCGTAGAATTTTTTCAGTAATGCGATGCAATCATTGCACGGACGCTCCTTGTGTGGAAATTTGTCCAGTTGAAGCGTTATACACTCGTGATGATGGTATTGTAGATTTTGATAACAACCGTTGTATAGGTTGTAAATCTTGTATGCAAGCTTGTCCTTATGATGCGTTGTATATTGATCCAGATACTAGCACAGCAGCTAAATGTAATTACTGTGCGCATAGAGTTGATGTAGGTAGAGAGCCGGCTTGTGTTTCGGTTTGCCCTGAACATGCAATTATAGCGGGTGATATGCACAATCCTTCAACAGAAATTTCACAACTATTAGCACGTCAAGCTGTGAAGGTGCGTAAACCTGAAAAAGGAACAAATCCAAACTTATTTTATATTGATGCAGATGACGCTTCATTGGTGCCAGAAGCAACAGATAAATCTGGCCCAAGTTTATGGAGTTCTCAAGCGCGTGGTGTTGGTCATTTTGCAAAAGCTGCGGAAAAAATGATGTATACAAATAGCGATGTAGATTTATTGCAAATGACAATAGATAATGATATTCAGGCGGCATATCAGAAAAAAGACAGTAAAAATCCAAATTATATTGATGTTTTAACTGGAAAAGCGCGCAGAGTTTATGATACGCCAGATAAAGGGATTTTATGGGGATGGGAAGTTTCAGCTTATGTATTCACAAAAGCAATTGCTGCAGGTGCATTTCTAATTCCGTTTTTGGCAATTATGTTGGGCTATGAAGTTTCAACAACCGCTAAATTATGGTCTGCAGGAATTTCATTAACATTCTTAGCGTTAACAGGATTATTTTTAGTGATGGATTTAGACAGGCCAGACCGTTTTTTAAACGTTTTATTACGTCCACAATGGAATTCTTGGTTAGTAAAAGGTGGTTATACAATTACAATTTTCGGGTTATTAGTAACAGTTTGGGGAGCAATGACTTTCTTCGAAATAAAAGCTGGCGAAACTATTTTATTATGGATTACAGCTGTTTTTGCAGTGTTACTAGCAGTTTACACGGCATTCTTATTTGCGCAAGCAAAAGGTCGCGATTTTTGGCAAAGTCCAACACTACCATTACATATGTTAGTACATAGCGTTATGGCTGGAGTTTCAATTTTTATAATAGCTTCTTTAATTTTCGGAAATGAAGATTGGATGGGTATTTTAAGAAATACAATGATAATTGCATTGGTAGTTAATTTATTTACATTGGTTACTGAATTAACAATTACACATCCTACAACAGCAGCAAAAACTGTAGTAGAAATGATTACTAAAGGACGTTATAAAAATCTATTTTGGTTAGTAACAGTTTTAATAGGTAACATTATTCCATTGGCATTGTTATTTTTTGGAAATGGAGGACTATTAACTGTCGCTTCAGGAATATGTGTATTAGTAGGAATTTTAATTACTGAAAAAATCTGGGTGGAAGCGCCTCAAAGAATTCCATTAGCTTAATTTAAAATAAAGACATCATGGGTTATAAAAAACCATCATTTATAGAAAATATAGCAGAAAAATTAGGAATTATTCCAAATCTGCACAAAGAAGGTTATCAAGAATATGACAAAGATATGCGTCAGTTTTCTGATGAAGAAGTTGCTAAAATGTATGAAAATTTTCCTCCGCCAGAAAAATGGGATAATTGGGTGGAATACAACCCGAAAGTTTGGCCAAGAAAAGAGAAAAAAACATATCAAATTGTACCAACAACTTGTTTTAATTGTGAAAGTGCCTGTGGTTTAACAGCATTTATAGATAAAGAAACGCAAGAAGTTAAAAAGTTTGAAGGAAATCCGTATCATCCTGGAAGTAGAGGCAGAAATTGCGCAAAAGGACCAGCTTCTATAAATCAGGTTACAGATCCAGATCGGATTTTATTTCCTTTAAAAAGAAAAGGGAAACGGGGAGATGGTGAATGGGAACGGGTTTCTTGGGATGATGCTTTAGATACAATTGCTACTCGTATTAGAAAAGCAATTTTAGAAGATCGACATAATGAAATTGCCTACCACGTTGGAAGACCTGGTAATGAAAAATTCATGAACTGGATTTTACAAGGTTGGGGAATTGATGGGCACAATTCACATACAAATATTTGTTCTTCAGGAGCACGATTCGGATATAATTTATGGTACGGTTATGATAGACCATCACCTGATCACGCCGAAGCTAAATTTATTTTATTAGTTTCAGCACATTTAGAGTCTGGCCATTATTTCAATCCACATGCACAACGAATTATTGAAGGGAAAATGAAAGGCGCTAAATTGGCCACGATGGATCCTCGTTTATCCAATACAGCTAGTATGTCAGATTATTGGTTGCCTTCTTACCCAGGAACTGAAGCTGCTGTTTTATTGGCAATGGCTTTAATTATTTTAGAAGAAGGATTGTATAATAGAGACTATTTAGAAAACTGGACAAACTGGAAAGAATACTTAAAAGCAAGACACAGCGATAAAGAAATTACTTTTGAAAATTATATTGCTGCAATGATTGATGAGTATAAGGAATTTACTCCTGAATATGCAGAAAAAGAATCAGGCGTAAAAGCCGATATGATTATTGAAATTGCGCATAAAATTGGAGAAGCAGGTGAACGTTTTGCATCTCACAACTGGCGTGCTGCGGGAGCTTCAAACTTAGGTGGTTGGGCTGTTGCACGTTGTTTACATTTTTTAACTGTTTTAACTGGAGCAGTTGGTGCTAAAGGTGGAACATCTCCAAATTCTTGGAATAAATTCAAGCCGACACAACCAAATCCGCCAGCACCACAGAAAAAATGGAACGAATTGCATTTTCCAAAAGAATACCCATTAGCATTTTTTGAAATGAGTCAACTTTTACCACATTTCTTAAAAGAGGGAAGAGGTAAAATGGATGTGTATTTTTCAAGAGTTTTCAATCCTGTTTGGACATATCCTGATGGATTTACTTGGATGGAAATGTTTTCTGATGAAACAAAATTCGGATTGCACGCTGCATTAACGCCAACATGGAACGAAACAGCATTTTATGCAGATTTTGTGTTACCAATGGGATTAGCATCTGAACGTCACGATTTAAATAGTTACGCTACACACGGAGGAACTTGGATTGCTTTTCGTCAGCCAGTATTAAGAGAAGCTGCACGTAGAAATGGGAAACCAGTGAAATTAACGTATGAAGTAAATCCAGGTGAAGTTTGGGAAGAAGATGAATTTTTCATTGAATTATCTTGGAGAATTGATCCTGATGGAAGTATGGGAATCAGAAAAACATTTGAATCGCCATATAGACCTGGAGAAAAAATAACCATTGATGAATATTATCAATATATTTTTGAAAGAGTTAAAGGATTAAATGAAACTGCAAAAGCAGATGGTTTTACGGGTCAGTTTGCGGCATTAGAATACATGAAAAAGTATGGTGCTTATGAAATTGAAAAAGGAGAATCATACAAAATGAATGAGAATCAACTAACAGATGAACAATTAAAAGGTTCAAAAGTTGATCCTATAAATGATGTGATTTCAAAAGATGGGAAAGGAATTGGTGTTATGATAAATGGAAAACCTTGTGTAGGTTTCCCAACACCTTCTCGTAAAAATGAGTTTTATTCACAAACCATGGTAGATTGGAAATGGCCTGAATACGCTACGCCAACCTATATAAAAAGTCATATTCATAATGATGTGTTGGATAAATCAAAGGGAGAATATGTTTTAGTTCCAACTTTTAGGTTGCCAACATTGATTCACTCACGCTCGGGAAATGCAAAATGGCTGGTTGAAATTTCAAATAGAAATCCGATTTGGATGCATCCAGATGATGCAAAAAAATGGGGATTCCAAACAGGTGATTTAGTGAAGTTGAACACAGATATCGGTTATTTTATAGATAAAGTTTGGGTAACTCAAAGTATGAAACCTGGCGTAGTAGCTTGTTCTCATCATATTGGTAGATGGAGACGACCGCAAGATCAAACAGGTAACCGTTGGGCAACTAATACGGTAAATATTGAAGGTGACGGAAAAGGAGGTTGGAGAATGAACACAATTTCAGGAATAGAACCTTTTGAATCTAGCGATAAAGATTCTAAACGTATTTTTTGGAAAGACGGTGGTGTACACCAAAATATTACACACGCTGTGCATCCTGATCCAATTAGTGGAATGCATACGTGGCACCAACGTGTAAGAATTGAAAAACCTGGAAAAGATGAAAAATACGGTGATATTTTTGTAGATACCAATAAATCACATGAGATTTATAAGGAATGGTTAGCGATGACAAGACCCGCTCCTGGACCAAACGGAGAGCGAAGGCCACTTTGGTTTAATAGAGCTTTTACACCTGATAAATCTGAAGGTGGTTGTTATTACATTCCAAAAGAAGAACAATAAGTTTATAAAAAAAATCCCGCAATTGCGGGATTTTTTATGTTAATGTATAAAAGAATAATACCGTTTGTTCCCGTTTTTTATATTAATTAAACTAAATTTTGTGATACTATATTTATCTTTTATATAACTAATCTGTTATTAACTTCAATAAATAATATTATTAAAAGAGCAAATATATTATGAAATATTTATTAAATGAGTAGAATAATGTCATTCGAAGTATTTTATATGTAACATTTGTGCGTTTAAAAATGATAATTATCATATAAGGCATGTCATATATGATTAACTTTGCACTACAATATACATAAATCATAAATATCATGAGTGATTCTAAATTCAGAGAAGAAGCGTTAAAATATCATCAATACCCTACTCCAGGGAAAATACAAGTTGTTCCTACTAAAAAGCATGCAACTCAAAAGGATTTATCTTTAGCTTACACTCCAGGGGTTGCGGCACCTTGTTTAGAGATTGAAAAAGATCCAGAAAATGCGTATAAATATACATCTAAGGGTAATTTAGTAGCTGTAATTTCTAATGGTACTGCAGTTTTAGGTTTGGGAGATATTGGAGCTTTAGCAGGAAAACCAGTAATGGAGGGAAAGGGATTACTTTTTAAAATATTTGCAGATATTGATGTTTTTGATATTGAAGTAGATACACATGATGTTGAAAAATTTATAGAAACGGTAAAAAATATTGCACCAACTTTTGGGGGAATTAATTTAGAAGATATAAAGGCTCCTGAAGCTTTTGAAATTGAGCGTAGGTTAAAAGAAGAACTGGATATTCCTGTAATGCATGACGATCAACATGGAACGGCAATAATTTCTGCTGCAGCATTAAAAAATGCGGTTGAATTAACAGGGAAAGATATTTCTAAAGTTAAAATTGTTGTTAGCGGCGCAGGTGCAGCAGCTATTTCTTGTTCTCGTTTGTATTTATCTATTGGTGCAAAAAGAGAAAATTTAGTAATGTGTGACAGTAAAGGGGTTATTAGAAAAGATGCAGATAACCTAACTGAACAAAAAGCTGAATTTGCAACAGATAGTGATTTACATAGTTTAGAAGAAGCAATGGTTGGTTCAGATGTTTTTGTTGGACTATCTAAGGGGGATTTAGTAACTCCAGAAATGCTATTAACAATGGCTAAAGATCCAATCGTTTTTGCTATGGCTAACCCAACTCCTGAAATTGAATACGATTTAGCAGTAAAAACGCGTAAAGATATTATTATGGCTACGGGAAGATCTGATAATCCTAATCAAGTAAATAATGTGCTTGGTTTTCCATATATTTTCAGAGGAGCTTTAGATGTAAGAGCAACAGGGATAAATGAAGAAATGAAAATTGCTGCAGTTCATGCTTTAGCTAATTTAGCTAAAGAAACGGTACCTGAACATGTAAATATTGCATATGGAAAAACGAATATGCAATTTGGTAGAGAATATATTATTCCTTCTCCTTTTGATCATCGGTTAATTACAGAAGTTCCCCCAGCAGTTGCAAAAGCTGCAATGGATTCTGGAATTGCAAAAAAACCAATTAGAGATTGGGATGTGTATAAAGATGAGCTAGCAGAAAGGCTTGGGTCTGGAAATAAATTTATTCGAATGTTGATGTCAAAAGCAAAATCGAACCCAAAAACAATCATTTTTGCAGAAGCAGATCATTTATCTGTGTTAAAAGCTGCCCAAATTATTCATGAAGAAGGAGCGGGAACGCCCATTTTGTTAGGAGACAAAAGCATTATCAAAGAATTAATGAAGGAAATTAATTTTGATGCAAATGTAACAATCATAGATCCAGTAGCTTCAGAAGAGAAAGAGAGAAGACATAAATTTGCGCAAGTTTATTGGAAAAAAAGACAACGCAAAGGAATAACGTTGTTAGCAGCACAAAGATTAATGCGTGGGCGTAATTATTTTGCTGCAATGATGGTAAATGAAGGTGAAGCAGATTCATTAGTTACAGGTTATTCTAGAAGTTACCCAGCAACTGTTAAACCAATGATTGAGTTAATAGGGAAAGAAGAAGGTGTTAAAAAAATAGCAGCAACAAATATTATGATTACCAAAAAAGGGCCAATGTTCTTTTCTGATACAGCCATAACTATCAATCCTACAGCTGAAGAATTGGCTGATATTTGTTATATGACAAGTGAGTCTATGAAAATGTTTGGGTTTAATCCTAATTTAGCGATGTTATCTTTTTCTAACTTTGGGTCTTCAGACTCCGAAGAAGCAAAAAAAGTTGTTGAAGCAACAAAAATAGTTCATTTAAAATTTCCAAATTTAGTTGTTGATGGCGATATACAAGTTGATTTTGCTTTAAACCAAACTATGTTAAAAGAAAAATTTCCTTTTTCTAAATTGAATGGTAATAAAGTGAATGGATTAATTTTTCCAGGATTAGAGTCGGCTAATATTGGTTATAAATTAATGAGAGATTTTAATAATGTAGAATCTATTGGTCCAATCATTATGGGGCTTAAAAAACCAGTTCATATTATTCAACTTGGAGCAAGTGTTGATGAAATTGTTAATATAGCATGTGTAGCGATTGTTGATGCTCAGGAAAAATCGAAAATTAAATAATATTTTATTACATTTGGGGTTATTACAAAAGTGAAATATGATAACTCAAATTAGAGGTAAATTAATAGAAAAAAACCCCACTTACGTTGTGGTAGATGTAAGTGGGGTTGGTTATTGGCTAAACATTTCTTTAAATACTTTTTCACTTTTACCAGATGATGAAGCCATAATGTTATACACGCATTTATCAGTAAAAGAAGATTCACATACACTTTATGGTTTTAGCACTAAAGTTGAGCGCGAAATATTTAAATTATTAATTTCTGTTTCGGGAGTTGGACCAAGTATAGCACGTACTATGTTATCATCTATGACTACTGATGAAATTCAACAGGCAATTGCCTCTGGAAATGTTGGGGTAATTCAATCGGTTAAAGGAATTGGAACAAAAACTGCTCAACGTGTATTAGTAGATCTTAAAGATAAAATTTCTAAAACATTTGCTATTGATGAAGTTTCCTTTGCTGAAAGCAATACGAACAAAAACGAAGCGTTATCTGCTTTAGAGGTCTTAGGATTCAATAGAAAACAATCAGAAAAAGTAATAGATAAAATTTTATTGGAAGATAAAACGGCACGTGTTGAAACTTTAATAAAAAAAGCGCTCAAAAACTTATAAGATTTGAAGAAGAAACAATTTATATTTAAAATATATTTAGTGCTTTTTTTATTGTTGTTTATGCAATCAATAATAAAAGCTCAAACTACGTCAATTGTAAAAACAGCAGATACAGTTAAAGTTGCAACAGTTCAAGATACATTAAAATTAAAATATCCTTTTAAAAGTGACCAATCTGGAAGTTTGTATTTAACAGATCCATCTAAATCTGAAATTATTTATGATGCTGAGTTAGAAAAATATATTATTCTTGAAAAAATGGGTGATTATTATGTGAAACGCCCAATTTACATGAATCAAGATGAATATAAAGAGTACAAGCTTAAAAAGGATATGCTTGAATATTACAAAGAAAAAATAAGCGCAACAAATAGTAAAAAAATAGGAAGTGATGATGCTCAAAAAAACTTGTTACCAACCTATTATGTAAATTCAGGATTTTTTGAATCTCTTTTTGGAGGCAATACAATTGAAGTAAATGCACAAGGTTCTGTGTTGGTTAAACTAGGAATGTTGTATCAAAAAGTAGACAATCCACAATTATCAGAACGAAACCGTAGTAGTTTTACATTCGATTTTAATCAAGAAATAAGTGCTAGTATTTCTGCAAAAGTAGGAACTAGGTTAAAAGTAGGAGCGCAGTACGATACTCAATCTACTTTTAACTTCCAAAATCAAATCAAATTAGAATATACACCGACAGAAGATGATATACTTCAAAAAGTAGAAGTTGGTAACGTAAGTATGCCTTTAAAGAATTCATTAATTGTTGGAGCTCAAAGCTTATTTGGAGTTAAAACTCAATTAAAATTCGGAAAAACCTCGGTTACAGGTGTGTTTGCTGAACAAAAATCACAAACAAGATCGGTTGCAGCTCAAGGAGGTTCAACAATACAAGATTTTGAATTACAAGCATCTGATTATGATGCTAATCGTCACTTTTTCTTAGCGCAATATTTTAGAGATGCCTATAACAATGCATTAAAAGAGTATCCGTTAATTAATAGCCCGATTAATATCACAAAAGTAGAAGTATGGGTAACTAATAGAAGTGCTTCAACAGTTGATATTAGAAATATTGTGGGTGTTGCAGATCTTGGAGAAGGAGATCCATCAAATATTGGACCTGCAAATGTTACACCAGTTCCAGGTTCACTATTACCCTTTAATGAAGCAAATGATATTTCAACTATATTAACAACTTCAAACGCAGTTCGTAAAATTGCAACTGTAAGTGATGGATTATCACCTTTTGCAATGCAACAAGGACGTGATTATTCTGTATTAGAGAATGCCATAAAATTAAGACCTGATGAATATTCGATACATCCTCAATTAGGAGTTATTTCATTAAATAGAAGATTGGCAGATTCAGATGTACTTGCAGTATCTTTTGAATATACAATTAGTGGAGATTCTAAAGTATATAAAGTTGGGGAATTTACAAGTGATGGTATTATTGCACCAGAAAATATTGTAGTAAAATTATTGCGTAGTGAAATTATTAGTACTCAAATACCAATGTGGGATTTGATGATGAAAAACATTTATTCATTGCAAACCTATAGAATGCAGCCAGATGGTTTTAGATTAGAATTGTTGTATGCTGATGATGCTACAGGTGTACCAATTAATGTATTGCAAAATGCACAAACTACTGGTGTTTCTGATAAGACACTGTTAAATTTATTAGATATAGATAGGTTAGATCAAAGCCAATTTTTAACTCCAGAAGGTGATGGTTATTTTGATTATGTTGAAGGGGCTACTGTAAATTCAGAAAAAGGCTATATTATTTTTCCAACAGTTGAACCTTTTGGAGAAGATTTAGAATCTAAATTAACGGATCCTGCTGATGCAACCTATGTATTTAATGAATTGTATGAAATAACCCAATCTGAAGCCAAGAATAATTTTCAACAAAAAGATAAATACTTAATAAAAGGGTATCATAAATCAGAAAGCACAAATGGAATTCCGTTAGGAGCATTTAATGTTCCACAAGGTTCAGTTAGAGTTACAACGGGAGGTAGAGAATTAGTTGAGGGAGTTGATTATGTGGTGGACTATCAAATGGGTAGAGTTCAAATTGTAAACCCAAGTTTGGAAGCTTCAAATGCGCCAATACAAGTTTCAGTTGAAAATAATGCAGCATTTAATTTACAAACTAAACGTTTTTTAGGAATTGATATTGAACATAAATTTTCTGATAATTTTATAGCTGGGGTGACCATTTTAAATTTAAATGAAAAGCCAATCACTCAAAAAGCATTGTTTGGACAAGAACCTATTAACAATACTATTTTCGGTTTAAATGCAAGTTATGGTACTGAAGTTCCAAAATTTACAAAGTGGGTAAATAAATTACCAAATATTGATACAGATGTTGTTTCAAACTTTTCAATTAGAGGGGATTTAGCTTATTTAATACCTGGTTCACCTAAAAGAATTGAACTTGAAGGAGAAGCAACTTCATATGTTGATGATTTTGAAGGTTCACAAATTCCTTTAGAAATAAAATCAATTCAGCAGTGGCATATGTCAAGTACACCGCAATTTCAATCACAATTTAACTTTGGAGGAAATGCTACAGATTTATCATACGGATATAAGAGAGCGCGGTTAGCTTGGTATATTATTGATCCATTATTTTATGGCGGTTCTTCATTAAAACCAGGAAATATTGATAATGCTGAACTTTCCAGAGCTGAAGTTAGAACAGTAAGATATGAGGAATTATTTCCAGAGCAAGATCTAGATTTAACACAATCTACTGTTGTTAGAACATTAGATTTAGCTTATTTTCCTAGCGAAAGAGCGAGTTATAATTACGATACTAATAATGTAGGAGCTGATGGTAAATTTACAAATCCTGAAGATAGATGGGGAGGAATTACAAGAGCATTAACAACTACTAATTTTGAACAATCTAACGTAGAGTATATTCAATTTTGGTTAATGGATCCTTACGATCATTATTCTATAACAAACGAGGAAGGATTACCTGCAGGAGTTGATCCAAGCGACCTAGCAAATCAAGTAGGGGATTTATATTTTAACCTTGGAAACATATCAGAAGACGTTTTAAAAGACGGAAGAAAAATGTATGAAAACGGTTTGCCTGCGAATGCATTAGATATAAATTTTGATCCAACTATTTGGGGTAAAATACCTACCAGACAGTCCTTATTATATGCATTTAGCGATAGTGATAGTGAACGTTTAGCACAAGATATTGGTTTAGATGGGATTAATGATGAAGAAGAAATTCAACAGTTTGGTACTGGGTTTGGTTTAGACCCTGCAAACGATAATTATTCTTATTTCAGAAGCTCAGAATATGATACGAATAATGCTTCTGTTTTAACACGTTATAAAAGATATAATAATACACAAGGAAATTCACCAACAAATAATTTATCAACTGAAAATTATCCAACTTCGGCTACTACGTATCCTGATACCGAAGATATTGATAAAGATCAAACAATGAATTCAGTTGAAAGTTATTATCAATACAGAGTATCATTAAATAAAAGTGATTTAACAGTTGGGCAAAATAATATTGTTGATGAGAAAATAGTAAATGTTCAACTTCAAGATGGTAGTGAAAAACAATTTAGATGGCTTCAATTTAGAATTCAAGTAGGAAGCCCTGATGAAGTTGTGAATGATATTACTGGTTTTAATTCAATTCGTTTTATGCGAATATTTTTAACAAAATTTAAAATGCCAGTTGTACTACGTTTTGGAGAATTAGAATTAGTTCGTGGAGACTGGAGACGTTATACAAAAACATTAGATGAGGCTATAGAACCACCTCAAAATTTAACAAACCCTCAATTACAAAATTTTGAAGTTGGAGTTGTTAACATTCAAGAAAATGAAGGAAGAAACCCAATTCCATACGTGTTACCTCCAGGAATTGAAAGAGAAATTCTAAGAGGAAGTACTACTTTACAACAACAAAATGAGCAGTCACTCACTGTAAAAGTTACAGATTTAGCTCCTGAAGAATCAAGAGCAATATTTAAAAATGTAATTGTTGATTTAAGAATGTATAAACGTTTAAAACTTTTTATACATGCTGAAGGAGTTCAAACACAATCACAGGTTCAAGACGATGAATTAAAAGCCATTATAAGAATTGGTAGTGATTTAAATGATAACTATTATCAAATAGAAAAATTACTTAAAATTTCTGATTATGGTGTAACTACACCACTAGAAATTTGGCCTGAAGAAAATAATTTAGATGCATTTTTAGAAAATTTCGGGAAGCTTAAATTGTTAAGATTAGAAGATGCTGTTGCGCCAAATGTATTATACCCAGCTATAGGCATGCCTTCACCAATTGAAGGAATCGAAGGGTATGATATTAGAGTGAAAGGAAATCCAAACTTATCGAACATTAAAACCATTATGTTAGGAGTTAAAAACGTTTCAAATACCAACCAAAGTGCTGAAATTTGGTTTAATGAAATGCGAGTTTCAGAATTTGATAATGAAGGTGGTTGGGCAAGTGTTGTAAGTGCTGATGCTAATTTCGCTGATTTCGCCGATGTTTCTGTAACAGGAAGAATTGAAACGAAAGGTTTTGGAGGTATTGAGCAACGTGTTAATGAACGTAGTCAAGAAGATACTAAGTTATACGATATTGTAACCAATGTTAATGTTGGTCAGTTATTACCAAAAGAATGGGGAATTAAATTACCTTTAAATTATAGCATATCAGAAGAGTTTAAAGATCCAAAATACGATCCTCAATATCAAGATGTATTATTTGAAGACGCTGAAAACATAAACCCTAACAGTAGCAATTCAAGAGATTATACAAAACGAAGAAGTATAAGTTTAATTAATGTTAGAAAAGATTACAATCCTGAATCAACAAAGAAACAGCACTTCTATGATGTAGAAAACATGTCTGTTTCATATGCTTATAACGAAACCTATCATAAAGATTACAATGTTCAGAAATATGTAGATCAAAATGTAAGAGCTTCAGCAAATTATAACTATAGTTTTGAACCACTAAGTATTGAGCCATTTAAAAATTGGGAAGGCTTAAACGATAAATATTTAAAATTAATAAAAGATTTTAATTTGAATTTATTGCCTTCAACAATTTCAGTAAATTCAAATATTGTTAGAAGTTATAATGAACAACAATCAAGAGATTTAATTGATATTGGTTTAGCACCGCTCCCAATTTTAAAACAACGTCATTTTATGTTTGATTGGGATTATAGCATAGGTTATAATTTTACAAAATCATTACAGTTTAATTTTAGAGCAGCCAATCATTACATATTTGATGATTTTGAAGCTTCAGAAGATATACAATTAATGGATAAGTTTTTTAATTTAGGAAGACCCGACCATTATCATCAAACGTTAAATGGAACCTATAAGATACCATTGAATAAAATACCATATTTAGATTTTGTTAATGCAGATTATGCTTATACAGCAGACTTTGATTGGCAAGCAGCATCACAATCCTATGTTGATAAAATTGGAAATGTAATTCAAAATGCCAATACACATACCATAGGTGCAGATGTAGATTTTAATAAATTTTATAAAACAGTAGGATTAGAGAAACTGTTTAGTGAAAAAAGTGTGAGCACTCAAAAAACAAATTCTGGTGTTCCGAATGCACCACGAAGTACTGGAAATAAAAAAGCAAAAACAACAGGAGGTAAAATAGGAAAAGGATTTTACAGTGTTTTAACATCAGTAAAAAAAGCGCGTGTTAATTATTCAGAGAATAATGGTACATATTTACCAGGTTATTTACCGGAAGTAGGGTTTTTAGGTCAGGATAATTATAGCGGAAGCCCAGCACCAACATTTGGTTTTGTGTTTGGTAGCCAAATAGATATTAGACAAAGAGGAGTTGAAAATGGATGGTTGTTATCTAGAAGTATTGATGATCCATATTTTAACAAAACATATAGCAGAACACATTTTAACAAATTAGATGGTACAATTTCAGTTGAACCATTTGATGACTTAGATATTGAATTTAGAGGTAATAAAACCTACACTAAAAACACTTCACAACAATTAGATGTTGTAGATAATGTTTTAACAAATTCTCCAATAACAGAATTTGGGAATTATAGTATTAGTTTTAATATGTTAAAAACGTCATTTAATAATAGTGATGTAAATTTTGAAGAATTTAAAGCTAATAGAGGAATTATAGCACAACGTTTAGCTTCTAATTCAGGGCAACCAATAAGTGGTTTTGGAGAAACAAGTCAGCAAGTTGCACTTCCTGCATTTATAGCCGCTTATTCAGGTCAAGATGCTTCAAAAGTAAGTTTAGAAACATTTAAGAGCGTTCCAATTCCTGGGTGGAAATTGAATTATAAAGGTTTTATGAAAATGAAATGGTTTAAAAAACATTTCAGAAGTTTTTCACTATCACATAGCTATAATTCTTTATACTCAATTACTAGTTTTAGTAATAACCTAGAATATAATGTGGATGCTCCATATGCAGAAACAGATATTGTAGGAAATTACTTCAATAAAACACTTTTTACTAATGTGAATTTAATTGAAGAATTTTCACCGCTGATAAAAGTAGATGTAAAAATGAAAAATTCATTTTCTTTTAGTGGTAGAGTCAATAAAGATAGAGGTCTCACATTAAATTTTAATAACAATACTATTACGCAAATAAAAGGAACAGAATATGTTATTGGTTTAGGGTACAGAATTAAAGATTTAGCAATGAGATTTAATTTTGGTGGGGAAAAAACTAGATTGAAAGGAGATTTAGATTTAAGAGCCGATTTATCGTTAAGAGATAATATTACAGTAATTAGAGCAATAGATCAGGATAATGACCAAGTAACAGGAGGACAGCGTTTATTATCATTAAAGTTTTTTGCAGACTATGCAGTGAGTAAGAGTTTAACAGCATCATTCTATTTCGATCAAAGTTCTTCACAATATGCAATTTCAACCACTTTCCCTAGACAGTCAGTAAGTTCAGGGTTAAGCATTAGATATATATTAGGAAATTAAATAATAAATTAAAT
>NZ_CALAEQ010000024.1 GCF_937891065.1 uncultured Lutibacter sp.
AAATTATGAAAATTATTAAAAAAGCACAATCTGGGTCATTTGAATCGAGTGATATCATTGTTTTAATTGAACCTGTTGCAGAGAATACAGGACGAAATATTGAAATTGACTCATCTGTAATGTTAGAATTCGGAGATTCTATTGAGAAATTGATTACTAATAAATTAGATGAATATACCATAACTGATATTCATTTAATTGTAAAAGATAAGGGAGCTCTAGAGCCTACAATTAATGCTAGGCTAGAAACTGCAATTATGAGAGCTTGTGATTTACAAAAAGGAACACTATAATAATTATTAGATACTAATAAAACAACATTTATTGTGAAAAAAAATAGAAGAACAATGCTGTATATTCCTGGTAACAATCCAGCAATGCTGCAACAAGGCGGTGTATACGGTGCCGATAGTATATTATTAGATTTAGAAGATGCTGTAGCTTTAAATCAAAAAGATGCGGCTCGTATTTTAGTGAGAAATGTGCTAAAATCCATCAATTTTTATACAACAGAAGTATGTGTAAGAATTAACCATTTAGATACTCCTTTTGGTTTAGAAGATTTGGAAGAAATAGTACCGCTTCAGCCGGATGCAATACGTTATCCAAAAACCGAAACAGTAGAAGAATTAGCAAACCTTATCAAAATTATTGAAGATATTGAAGATAAACACAATCTACCACATGATAAAATGACTATTCATGCGATGATTGAAACTGCTCTTGGGGTACAAAACGTTTTTGAAATTGCAAAATTTTCAAAACGAGTTGACGCTATTACTATTGGCGGTCAAGATTTAACTGCTGATATGAATATAAAAAGCACCAAGGATGGATCTGGAATAGATTTAGCCAGAAAAATGATTGTAATGGCGGCAAAAGCGAATAAAATTGACGCTATTGATACTGTTTTTGTTGATATTAATGACGAAGAAGGTTTACGTATTGATACCGAGTATGCTAAACAAATTGGTTTTTCAGGAAAGGCTGTAATTAACCCAAGACAAATAGATGTTATTCATGATGTTTATATGCCAACAGATGAAGAAATTAGAAAATCATATAGAATTGTAAAGGAGTTTAAGAAGAATAAATTAGCAGGAATTGGCGTTTTTGCCATTGATGGAAAAATGATTGACGCACCTATAATGACGCGTGCAACTCAAGTTCTAGAATTGGCAAATATTGATTTTAATTCAATTTAAATTAAAAACTAATGAAAAATGTAATAGGTCGCGAAGTTCCAGAATATATTGAAGGAATAGGAAAAACAGATATGTTTATTGGTGCTTGGGAAAAACTTAAAAAAGGTTGGATGGATGAACCAACTATTCCGCCACCAAATAAGGCTAAAATGCCACATCTAAGCAAAATGTGTGATACCTTAGAAGATGCAATAGCTAAAACTTCACCTAAAGATGGAATGACCGTTTCTTTTCATCATCATCTTCGTAATGGAGATAATATTTTGGTGAGGTCTATTGAAATATTAGCCAACATGGGTATTAAAAATATTACATTGGCTTCTTCTTCACTAAATGAAGTTCATAACCCAATTCTTAAATACCTGAAAGATGGTACTATTACTAAAATATGGTCGTCTGGAATTCGTGGAGATATTGGTAAAGCAATATCAGAAGGCGTATTAGATATTCCAGTTATCATTCATTCACACGGTGGTAGAGTACGTGCAATACATACAGGAAAAATAAACTTAGATTTAGCAATAGTTGCAGCTTCTGCAGCCGATGAAGAAGGAAACGCAACAGGATCACATGGTAAATCAGCATTTGGTTCATTAGGATATGCAAGTATTGATATGCGTTATTCTAAACAAGTAATTGTAATTACTGATACTATTGTAGAATATCCTTGTATACCTATTTCAATTACACAAAATTTTGTTGATTATGTAGTTAAAGTTGACTCTATTGGTGATGCATCAAAAATTGCCACTGGAAGTACTCGTATTACTAAATCTCCAATGGATTTAAGAATTGCAAAATTAGCAGCCGATGTTATAGAACATTCCGGTTTATTTGTACCAGGATTTTCATTTCAAGTAGGTGCAGGTGGGGCATCATTAGCGGTAGCCAAATTTATTCGTGAAAAAATGATAAAATCCGAAATAAAAGGTAGTTTTATTTTAGGAGGTGTAACTTCATATGTAGTTGATATGTTGAACGAAGGATTGTTTAATGCTATTTTTGATGTGCAATCATTTGATGCAGCAGTTTCTAGTTCTCTTATGGAAAATAGCAATCATATTGAAATACCAGCAGCGTTATATGCAAACCCATACAATTGTGGCTGTATGACAAATAAGCTAGATATTGTTGTTTTAGGTGCCTTGGAAATTGATTTAGATTTTAATGTAAATGTTATAACTGGTTCTGATGGAACTATTAGAGGTGCTTCTGGGGGACATAGCGATACGGCTTCTGGAGCAAACTTAACAGTAGTTGTTTGTCCGTCATTTCGTGGTCGTTTACCAATTGTAAAAAAATCAATTCATACTGTAGTAACACCAGGTGAAACAATTGATGTTTTGGTTACTGAAAGAGGAATATGTGTAAATCCTTTAAAGCCCGAATTGGAAAAAAACTTAAAAAATGCAGGTCTTAACGTACGTAAAATAGAAGACTTACAAAAAGAAGTTGAAGCAATTGTAGGTAAATCAAAAGAAGTAGAATACACTGATAAAATTGTAGGTCTTATTGAATATCGTGACGGCACAATTATTGATGTGATTCGTCAGGTAAAAAATAATGGATAAAAAAAACAAAAATTTAGAGAATGTACTTGATGCCCGCGAAAATAGGGCATCATTACGTTCTCAATTTGTTGAAAATAATCTTTGTACTTTAAGTTTATCTTTAAATATAGCTGGATATCCTAAAAGTAATTTTCTTGTTTCCTCTTTTTTTACTGAAATTTTAAGTGAACTAAAACCCTATTTATTAGCCAATAGAATAGCAATTCAAAATAATGAAGAAATTATTTTAACTGATAAAGCAGGTGATTTTTTTATTGTTCCTTTTTCAAATTCTACAATTGAAATTATTAAAATTAAAGAGTTAACCGAAACTTTTGAATCAACTCACCGTTTAGGAAGACTTATTGATATTGATATTTTTAATGAGCAAGGTTTACCTATTAGTTCAGGTAAAAAGAAACCTTGTTATTTTTGTGGTGAATATTCCGCTATTTCTTGTATGAGAAATAAAAGACATACTTATAATGAGATTAGAGAAAAAATCAGCAATGAAATATCAAATTATTTAAATGTTAAAAATAAAGAGTTAACTATTGATAAATTAACTTCTTATGCTTCAAAAGCAATTCTATATGAAATTTCATTAAGTCCAAAACCTGGTTTAGTTAGCTTTCATGATAGTGGCTCTCATGCTGATATGAATTTTTTCACTTTTTTAAATTCTTCAGCTTCATTAACTCCTTTTTTTAAAGAATTTTGTTTATTAGGTTATAACTATTCAGGAAAATATGAAGAAGCATTAGCCCAAATTCGCCATATAGGTTTACGTGCTGAAAAAGCCATGTTTGAAGCAACAAAAAATGTAAATACACATAAAGGAATTATATTTCTATTTGGTATCTCACTATTTTCAATTTCAAAATTGGTGGCAGAAAAAGAGGGTTATAATGATACTGAGTTTAGATCAATAATAAAGAAAATTTGTAATAAAATGGTAGCTAATGAGTTAGTAAATACAACTAACAAGGCAATTACAAATGGTGAAAAAGTATATGAAAAATACGGAATAATTGGCGCTGGGGTTCGTGGAGAAGTAGAAAAAGGATTTCCTAGTGTGTTTCATAAATCTCAAGCATATTTTGAAGAATATCTGACTTCTTTTTCATATACTAATCAACATGAAATTCAACAAATATTACAAACAGGATTATTGCATATTATGACTGTAAATAACGACAGTAATATATTACATAGAAGCAATTTAGAAACGTTAATACACATACAAACCCTTGCAAAAGAAGCTATTGATAATAATATTGCATATACTCAATTAAACGAATATTGCTTAGCAAAAAATATATCACCAGGTGGTTCTGCTGATTTATTATCAGTTGCTCTTTTATTACATTTTGTAAAAAATGAAAAATTATGACTTTTGAAGATACAGACTTTAGACAAGAATTATTAGATTTAGATAGTCCGTTAGATATAAAATTATTGACCACTTTTTTAACCTCTTTAGGTTTTGAATATGTTAAAGAAGATGTAGATATAACAATGATCATCTATAACTTAAATGATGAAATTATTGGAACCGGATCTTTAAAAGGTAATACTTTAAAATATGTAGTAGTTGCACCTCAGTTTAGAGAGTCTACAGCATTTCCATTAATAGTTACTTATTTAGCAGACAAGGCGTTAGAAAATCATAAACAATGTTTTGTATATACTAAACCTGAAACAGCAAAGCTTTTTCAAGCATTGGGATATTCATTAATAGCAACTGCTGAGCCTTTATTTTCGGTTTTAGAATTTGGCTACAAAACAATTAAAGATTTTCAACATCATTTAAAACAACATAAAATTGAAACTACAACTGACAATATTGCTACTATTATTGTTAATTGTAATCCTTTCACAATTGGGCACCGCTATTTAATTGAAAAAGCTTCGGAAGAAAATGAGCTTGTTTATCTTTTTGTTGTAAGTGAAAATTTATCAGCATTTCCATTTGAAATACGTTGGAAATTAATAGAAGAAGGGGTATCACACCTAAAAAATGTTAAAATGTTAGCTACTGGGCCTTATATTGTTTCTGGAGCTATTTTTCCGAACTATTTTTTGAAACATGAATCTTGGAATCTTATTTCAGAAAAACAAGCTGAAATAGATGTGAAAATATTTGTTGAATATATTGCGCCAGTATTAAATATTAAAAAACGATACATTGGTTGTGAAACTTATTGTGAAACTACAGCTGCTTATAATGCAGCAATGCATAAAATTTTACCTCAGCACAATATTGAAGTAATTGAATGTGAAAGAATTTCATCGAACAAAGAATTTTGCGAAAAAGATTATATAAGTGCTTCAAAAATTAGAGAAGCTATTAAACAAGATAAATTAAAAGACGTTTTAAGTTCACTCCCAGAAAGTACAAAAAACTTCTTATTATCAGAAGATTCTGCAGAAATTAGATTAAAGATAATAAACAGTAATGAAAGACATTAATTAATCTTTTATCATGGCAATATGTGGAATATTGTCTTCTAAATATTCCTCACCAACTTGCTTAAAATGATGAGATTCATAAAAGCTTTTTAAATATTTTTGAGCTGAAATTTTTATAACTGTTTCTTTAAAAAATTCTAGAATAGCTTTTATAGAATGATCAAAAATAATATGTCCGTAACCAAATTTACGTTCATTTTTTGCAACAACAACTCTACCAATACTAGCTTGTGTAAAATAATCACCTGGCTTAAAAACACGTGTATAAGCAACAATTTTTTTATTTTTAAAACCAATTACATGCAATGCTTTTTGATCTTTAAAATCGACATCTTGGTATACGCAATCTTGTTCAACAACAAAAACTTCAGAACGTAATTGTAAAATTTCATACAATTCATTAATAGTTAATTCTGAAAATGATTTGGTAATAACTTCTAACATTTTTAATCTTGTTTAATAATTTCTTTACTGTCGTCTCTATTAAATTCTGGTTGAAGTGTAGAATGAAAAATATGAAATTTTTTAGCTAATATTTCTTCAATTTTTTCACATACCAAATCAAAATCTGATAGCATAACATCTTTTTTAAATTCTATATGAGCTTCAAAATGAGAATCGTGATCATTTAATTGCCAAATATGTACGTGATGAATATTTCTAACTTCAGCTATTTTTAATATTTCATTTTCTACATCGTTAATAATAATATCTTCTGGCGCAAACAACATTAGTATCTTTAATGATGTAACTAAAATACCCCAACTCATATAAATTAAATAAATTGAAATTACTAAAGTTAACAAAGCATCAATCCAATATATTTGATAATATTTCATTAATAATCCTCCAATTAAAACAGCAACAGATGTTAACATATCAGCTAATAAATGCAAATAAGCTGTTTTCATATTTAGATTACTTTTAGCATCTTTTTTTAATAGTAAAACACTAAAACCATTTACGGCAATACCTAAAATGGCTAACCAAATAACCAAATCACTATTAATACTTTGTGGGTTGTTAAAACGTTTTACCGCTTCAAAACCTAAAATAACAGCAATAATTACTAAAGAAGATGCATTTATCAATGCTGCTATAATTTCAGCTCTTTTATAACCAAATGTGTGTTGAGGAGTTTGTTTCTTTTTTCGTGCTAAAACATTAGCTCCATAGCTTATAATTAATGAAACTACATCTGAAAAATTATGTACAGCATCTGAAATTAAGGCTAAACTTCCTGAAATTAAACCTCCAATAAGTTGTGCTATGGTAATTACAGAATTTAAAATTATTGAAATTAATAAGTTTTTACCTGATAATGTTGGATGGCTGTGAGTATGTTTGTGACTCATTTAATTAAGAATGAAAAATGAATAGTATTAACAACATTTTGTTGGTATTTTTTCAACTCTAGTTTGATGGCGACCACCTTCAAATTTAGTATTTAAGAAAATTTCTACAAAACCTAAAGCTTGCTGTAATGAAACAAAACGAGCAGGAATACTTAAAATATTAGCATTGTTATGTAAACGAGCTAATTCAACTAATTCATTATTCCAACATAAAGCAGCTCTAATACCTTGGTGTTTATTAGCTGTAATTTGAGCACCATTACCGCTTCCACAAATAATAATTCCAAGTTCAGCTTTACCATTTTCAACTGCATCTGCAACCGGATGAATAGCATCTGGATAATCCATACTATCATTTGTATTGGTTCCAAAGTTTAAAATTGTAATACCTTTGTTTTCTAATTGTTTTATAATTTCAAATTTGTACGCTGTTCCTGCGTGATCATTACCAATTGCAATTATCATAAAATATGTATTTGTTAATAAGTTAAAGTGCAAAAGTACAAATTCAGAGTTATTAACCATTAAAAAACTGATTGTTAATAGTAATTTTTAATAAGTTGATTTACAACTAACTTACATTAAACTAACAATGTGAATAAGTTTATACTTAAAAAAGAAAACTATTTTTTGTAAAGTAATAATTATTTTATAATACCAAAATCACTTTTTAATAACCAAATTTTTTTATTCTTTTTTTAAAAGAAGTTGTTAACCAATTTAACACCTATTATGAACATTTATAATTATAAAACTTATCAATAAAAATGGTTAATACTGTTAATTTTATAATTGTTTATAACCTAGTTAATTTTGTTGATTTTAAACCTTTTATAAAATAACAACCTGTTTATATCTATTTATAAGTGTAAACTAAAAATTTAAAATTGTTTATTTATTGTAGCTATTAACACACTATCATAACAACCATTTCTTTTTAAAATTTTAAATAAAACTTTTTATAAATAATATAGTTGTTAATAACCTTTATAAAACTAAATTTTAATTGAAAGTTTTAATAGGTTTGAATTAAGTGTAACCGTTTCTATAGTATCTTCTGAAGAAAATGAATTATTTATACTTTTTACAGAAAAGTAAATTCCTGCTAAAAATATAATTAAAAATAAGAAGATAATTTTATATAACCGTTTCATTGTAACACTGTTGTATATTAAAAAGACGATACTTTTTAACATTTGTTACAATTTTTTTAAGAAATTTTTAACTTTTGTAAATTAAGGAACAATAAAACTAACAGCTTTTGGTAGTATTGATACTGAAAAATCATTAGATCCTATAAGTTCTCCGTCTGCTTGAATATATGTTTTTGTATTATCTAACACTTTAATTTGAAGTGAAGAAGCTTTGTAATTATTCACTAATTTATGATTAGTTATGTTTCCATTAAACAAACCTTTAATATTACTTAAAATAGTTAATAAGGTAATTTTTTGAACGTATGAAATATCAAACAATCCATCAGTTGGATTCGAATCTTTAGTAAGTTGCATTCCACCGCCTGAAAATTTACAAAGTCCAATTAATAACATTAAACATTTTCCTTTTAAAATTGTATTGTTAAATATAATTTCAAGTTCAGACTTTTTATAACTAGTTAAACTTACTAATGCACCGGTTAAATATGCTAAAAAACCTAAATTTTTAAATTTATGAACTTTATTAACAACATAACCATCAAAACCAACACCAGCTAAATTATTAAAATAAACAGTTTCATTATTTTTAGCAATGGTAATTTTACCAATATCTTGTTTTATAGTGTTTTCAGTCTTAATTATTTGAATAGCTTTTTTATAATCTTTTGAAATATTATAAGTTTTAATCCAATCATTTCCAGTTCCAATAGCTATAATTCCTATTTTTATTTCTAAAATATTTAAAGGATTTAAACTTAAAACTCCATTTACCATACTATGTAAAGTACCATCACCACCAACACAAATAAATTTTGTAAACCCTTGTTTTATAGAAGTTTGAACTATTTTAACGGCATGATTTTTATATTCTGTAAAAACAACTTCAACTTCAAAATTTTGAGCTATTAATTCATTATAAATAAGTGACCACTTTTTTTTAAAAGCGCCATTTCCTGCAACTGGGTTGACAATGACTAACCATTTTTTTTGCATAAAGTATCTTTAAAATCAGCGCAAAATACAAATTGTAGTTTATATAACCTTTTATTAACAGCATCAACTGTAAATATTTGTACTTTTGATTTAATTATAAAATGAATTTAATGTCGACAAGAAAAAAAATATACAAAAAGAAAGGAAATGTAGTTAAAGAATTAACTTATAAAATAATAAAAATATTAAATCAATCTCCAAATGATAGTTTTAATTATAAGCAAATAGCTGCAAAATTAGATCTGGTAGATGCGAATGGAAGAAATCAAGTTATTCAAAAATTAGAAGAGTTAAAAGGACAACAAAAAGTTGAAGAAACTGAACGTGGTAAATATAAAATTCTTCCATTAGATAAATACTATATTGGAACTATTGATGCTACATCAAATGGAAACGGTTATTTTATTTGTGAAGATTTAGAACACGATATTTATATTCCATCCCGAAATTTAAATAAAGCTTTAAATAAAGATACTGTTAAAATTTACTTATACAATCGTAGAAATAGTAAAAAACAAGAAGGTGATGTTGTTGAAGTTATCAAACGTTTTAAAACTGAATTTGTAGGTGTATTACAATTAAACAGAAATTTTGGTTTTGTTGTTCCTGATGATTCAAAAATGTATGCTGATATTTTTATTCCAGAAAAAAAATTAAAAGGTGCTGAAGATGGTGTAAAAGTTTTGGTAGAAATAACTGATTGGCCAGATAATTCTAAGAATCCTTTTGGAGAAATAAAAGAAATTCTAGGAATGCCTGGTGATCACGATACAGAAATTCATTCTATTCTTTTAGAATATGGATTACCTTATAAATTTCCAGAAAATGTAGAAGCAGAAGCCGATAAAATTCCGTTAGAAATTACGGAAGCTGAAATTGCTAAACGTAGAGATATGCGAAAAGATACTACGTTTACAATTGATCCAAAAGATGCAAAAGATTTTGATGATGCTTTGTCTTTTGAAATATTAGAAAATGGGAATTATGAAATAGGAATTCATATTGCTGATGTTTCGCATTATGTGCAAGAAAATACTATTTTAGAAGATGAAGCTTATGATAGAGCAACATCGGTTTATTTAGTAGATAGAGTAGTGCCAATGCTTCCTGAAGTGTTATCAAACGGAGTTTGTTCATTACGTCCTAATGAAGAAAAACTAACTTTTTCAGCCGTTTTTGAAATGAATGATAAAGGGCATATTTTAAATGAATGGTTTGGTAGAACAATTACCTATTCAGATAAAAGATTTGCTTATGAAGAAGCTCAAGAAATAATTGAAACGAAAGCAAATATAGTTTCTTCTGAAATATCAATTACAGGTGAATCATATACGGTTCAACCAGAAATAGTTTCTGCTATTTTAAAAATGGATGAATTAGCAAAAAAACTTCGTAAGAAGAGATTACAGCAAGGCGCCATAACTTTTGATAGAGTAGAAGTTAAATTTAATTTAGATAAAGAATATGAGCCTATAGGTGTGTTTTTTAAGGAATCTAAAGATGCTAACAAATTAATTGAAGAATTTATGTTGTTAGCAAATAGAAAAGTTGCTGAATTTATTGGAAGAAGCAAAGGTGTACCAAGTAAAAACACGTTTATTTATCGCGTTCACGATGAACCTAATTTAGATAAATTAGAAGCATTACAAGTACTTATTAGTAAATTTGGTTATAAAAATAAAATTGACACCAAAGACAAAAAAACAACATCAACTTCATTAAATAAATTATTGGAAGATGTTCATGGAAAAGGAGAAGCTAATTTAATTGAAACATTAGCAATTCGCTCTATGAGTAAAGCAGAATATACCACACAAAATATTGGTCATTATGGTTTAGCATTTGATTATTACAGTCATTTTACTTCACCAATTAGAAGATATCCTGATGTAATGACACATAGACTATTACAACATTATTTAGAAGGCGGTAAATCTCCAAAATCTGAAGCTTATGAAGTAAAATGTAAGCATGCTTCAGAAATGGAATATTTAGCTTCAAAAGCCGAACGTGATTCTATAAAATATATGCAGGTGAAGTATATGGAAAAACATAAAGATCAGGAGTTTGAAGGAGTAATTTCTGGAGTAACAGAATGGGGAATTTATGTTGAGATTCTTGAAAATAAATGTGAAGGAATGTGTAGAATACGTGAAATTAAAGATGACTATTATATTTTTGATGAAAAGAATTACGCCTTGGTAGGGCAATCAACAAAAAATATGTACCAACTAGGTGATCACGTGTTAATAAAAGTTAAAAAAACAGACTTAGAACGTAAGCATTTAGATTTTACACTATTAAATAAGATTAATAAATAATTAACTTAAAAAGGCACAATTATTGTTTGTTTTGGTAGTTATAGAAATAAAAAAGACATAAAAAAATGAAAAAAATAGCATTACTACTTACATTAACGTGTTCAATAATTTTTGCACAAGAATCAATTACAACAAATTTAGGAGATTTTAATACTATAAAAGTTTATAATGGTTTAACCGTTGAATTGCAAAAATCAAGTACTTCAAAAATTGAAATTACAGGAAAAAAATCGGAAAATGTTTCAATTAAAAATTCTAATGGAATATTAAAAATACGATTAAAATTTCCTGAAGGATTTTCACCTGAAGATGTAAATATTACGGTTTTTTATAACAGTAATATTGATGTTTTAGATGCAAATGAAGGCGCAAGAATTCTTTCTGATGCAACTATTAATCAGCAACATTTAGAAGTAAAAGTCCAAGAAGGAGCTATTATTGAATTACCAATAGAAACAAAATATTTGGTTGTAAAAGCTGTTTCAGGTGGTATTATAACGTTAACAGGAACTACTCAAAACCAAAATATTGAAGCTACAACTGGTGGAATTTATAATGCATATAATTTACAAAGTAAACAAACAACAGCTACTGCTGCTTCCGGTGCTAGAGTAGAAGTTAAAACAAGTGAATTATTAGATGCTAAAGTTCGTTTTGGTGGCACTATTTTATATAAGGGAACACCAGAAGTTTTAAAGACTAAAAAAATAATTGGTGGTACTATAAAAGATGAAAATTAAGGTTAGTTTTGATTTTATTACTATCTTTGTAACTCAAAATTTAAAATTATGAATGCATTATATATATTTTTAGGAATGGTTGGCCCTTGGCAAATAGTGGTAGTTGTTGTTTTAGTATTATTATTGTTTGGTGGAAAGAAAATTCCTGAGTTAATGAAAGGTCTTGGAGGTGGAATTAAGGAATTTAAAAAAGCTTCTCAAGAAGAAAATGCTGATGAAGATAAGAAAGTAGAAGAAAAAAAATAGTTTTATAACTTAATTATATAAAAAAACCTGTACAATTTTGTACAGGTTTTTTGTTTATTATGCTAATAAAATTAAAATTTAATAGCTGTTCCAGAAGCGGTAACCATTAACATACCACCTTTAGCACCAACAGTTTCATAATCTAAATCAATACCTATTACTGCTGAAGCTCCAAGTCTTTGTGCTTGTTCTTCCATTTCTTTTAAAGCAATTTCTTTAGCTTCTCTAAGTACTTTTTCATAAGAACCAGATCTTCCACCAACAATATCTCTAATACCTGCAAAAAAGTCTTTAAAAATATTTGCACCAATAATAGTTTCACCAGAAACAATTCCTAAATATTCTTTAATTGTGTGAGTTTCTAATGTATTTGTTGTTGTTAAAATCATTATTTCTTACTTTTTTTAGTAACTTCTTCGTGAGATGATTCATTAATTTTATTAGCTGCAACTAGGCTTGTAACCATATCATTTAGCATGGTACTTGCGGCATTTGGATTGTTAGGTAATAAAATTAAATTCGATTTTGTATCAGCACCAATACTTTGTAAAGTATCGTAATGTTGTGTAATAATAATAAGTGCTGATGCTTCTTGACTGTTAATACCAGCTCTGTTTAAAACAACCACGCTTTCTTCTAAACCACGTGCAATTTCTCTTCGTTGATCTGCAATACCTTTACCTTGTAAACGTTTACTTTCAGCTTCAGCTTTTGCGCGTTCAACAATTAAAATACGTTGTGCATCTCCTTCGTGTTGTGCAGCAATTTTTTCTCGATCAGCTGCATTTATACGGTTCATAGCTATTTTCACCTTTTCATCAGGATCAATATCAGTCACCAAAGCTTTAATAATGTCGTAACCGTAGTCTAACATCGCTTGTTTTAAGTCGCGTTGAATAGCCAATGCAATTTCTTCTTTCTTTTCAAAAACATCATCTAAAATCATTTTAGGAACTTCAGCTCTAACTACATCAAAAATAAAGGCAGTAATTTGCTCATGTGGATTTTGTAATTTGTAAAAAGCATCATACACGTGATCAGGTCTAATCAAGAATTGAACTGAAATTTTTAAGTGTACAAAAACGTCATCTTTAGTTTTGGTTTCAACAATTACATCTAATTGTTGAACACGCAAACTTACACGTCCAGAAACTTTATCTACCAGTGGTATTTTAAGCTGTAAACCAGAATTTCTAGTGCTTTGAAATTTCCCAAAACGTTCAATAATAGCGATAGTTTGTTGTTTTACTGTAAATAAACCTGAGACAAGAAGTACAACAGCGATAAAAATAATAATATAAGTTCCAATCATTTTTAAATTTTTTTAAGATTAATGAATTAAAAATTAAAGATACAATGATTCAGCAATTAAATCAATTTGATCTTCTGTTATATGTTGTTAAAATTATAAAATTGTTACAAATAAAATTTTAAAAGATGTATTTATCTTTTAAAATTGGGAATTTAATAGTTATTCCTTAATTTTAAAGATGTAAATGTTAATTCACTTAAATAAAGTAAAGTATGAAACAATCTATAAGTTTTAAACTAAATAATGAACCCATAACAATTGAAGTTAATGGAGATGAATCTCTTTTAACGGTTATTCGTACCTATTTAGATCAAACAGGAACTAAATATGGGTGTGGTATTGGAGAATGTGGTGCTTGCACTGTTTTAATAGATAACCAAGCTGAAAAAGCTTGTATGATTTTAATTGAAGACGTTATAGATACGGAGATTTTAACAATTGAAGGCTTAGCTTCAAATGGAAATCTTCATCCACTACAAAAAGCATTTGTTAGCCATGATGCCTTGCAATGTGGTTTTTGTACACCTGGTATGATTATGAACGCTTATGGTTTATTAAAGCGCAACCCAAATCCTACACGTGAAAATATAATTGACGAAATGGATGCTAATTTATGCCGATGCGGTTCTTATAATAGAATAGTAGAGGCTATTCAAACAGCAGCTGAAGAAATGAACGAAAAAATTAAATTATGAAACCTGATAAAATAACCGAGTTATATTTTAGCGATGTTAATGAACCTATCAATTACGATCGTAGAAAATTTTTAAAGAAATTAGGAAAAGGAATCATTGTTATTTTTTCATTAAGTGAATTATCATTAATGAATGGTTGGAGCCAAGGAACTTCACAAGAAAAAGAACTTGATTTTAATGCATATTTAAGAGTAAAAGAAGATGGAAGAGTAGATTGTTATACTGGTAAAATTGAAATGGGTCAGGGAATTATTACTTCTTTAGCGCAAGTTATTGCAGAAGAATTAGAAGTACCAATAAACTCTGTTGATATGATAATGGGAGATACAGATCTTTGCCCTTATGATGCGGGTACTTGGGGATCTTTAACTACTCGTTTTGCTGATCCTGTGCTTAGAGCAGCAGCAGCTGAAGCACGTGAAATTTTAATTGATATTGCCGCCAAGCATTTTGAAGTAACAAAAGATATGTTACAAGTTAAAGATGGAATTATTTATGTAAAAGATAATCATTCTAAAAAAGTAACTTTTGCTGAATTAACAAAGGGTAAAAGAATAGTTCGAAGTTTAAAAATTAAACCTGAAATTAAAAAGGCTAAAGATTTTAAAATTATAGGTAAACCAACAATTAGCTTAGATGCTGTAGCTAAAGTAGCAGGAAAAGCAAAATATTCAGGTGATATCAAATTAACTGGAATGGTGTATGCAAATGTTGTTAGACCAACCGTATATGGTTCAAAAATTTTAAGTGTAGACGCATCTGGATTATCAGCATTTGAAGGTGTTCAATTAATCAATGAAAATGATTTAGTAGCAGTTGTTCATGAAGATCCTGAAATTTCATATAAAGCTTCCAAAATAGTTAAAGTATCATGGGAAGCACCTGAAATTAAAACAAATAATGAAGATATTTTTCAATATTTAGATGAAAATGTGAAAGAGCATAAAGTATTTATTGAAGAAGGAAATATTGAAAATGCTAAGCTAGCTTCTAAAACAATTATTGAAGCTAATTATCATGATGGATATGTTGCACATGCTCCAATAGAAACACATTCTGCAACTTGTTACTTTGAGAACGACAAATTAACAATATGGGCGTCTACACAAACACCATTTGGAACACGTGAACAGTTAGCTAATACATTTGATATGCCGTTAGAAATGGTTCATGTGAAGCAAATATTTCTTGGAGGAGGATTTGGAGGTAAAATATACAACCAACAAGCTATAGAAGCAGCTAGAATAGCTAAATCTTGCGGTAAACCAGTTCAATTGGTTTGGAGTAGAAGAGAAGAGTTTATGTATGATAGATTTAGACCAGCAGCACTTATGAAAGCTGTTTCGGGTGTTGATGAAAATGGAAAATTAAATTTATGGGAATTTGATATTTACTGTGCCGGAACAAGAGGTACAAAATTATTTTATGATATTCCAAATAGTAGAACTAGAATGTTTAATTCGGCTGATATTCATCCTTTTGGTACAGGAGCTTGGAGGGCACCAGGGAATAATTCAACTACATTTGCTCGGGAATCTCATATTGATGCAACAGCGCATTCTGTTGGTATTGACGCATTAGAATTCAGATTGAAGAATTTAAAAAATGATGATATGGTTGCTACACTTAAACTTGCAGCTAAAACATTTGACTGGACTAGAAAAAAAGAACCTGGATTTGGTTACGGAATTGCTCTTGGAGAAGATGCAGGTACATTAGTCGCGATTATTGCTGAAGTTTTTGTAGATAAATTTACGGGAGTGGTAGATGTTATAAAAGTGGTTTGCGCTCAAGATATGGGGCAAGTTGTAAATCCACACGGAGCTACAGTTCAAACGGAAGGTGGAATTACAATGGGTTTAGGTTATTCTTTATATGAAGAAATTGAGTTTAATGGAGGTACTATTAAATCTAAAAATTTTAATAGATATGAAATTACTCGATTCTCTAAAACTCCTAAAATAGCGTGTGTATTTATAGATAAAATGGACTCAAAGCCTCAAGGTGGAGGCGAACCAGCTATTATTTGTGTAGGTGGTGCAATTGCAAATGCTGTTTTTGATGCCTGTGGTGCTAGAGTTAACAGAATGCCTGTTACACCTGAGAGAATTTTAAAAGCACTAAAAAATAGTTAAAAGGTATATTTCAATAAATTGTTATTAATAAAAAAGTTCCAAAAAAATATTTTTTGGAACTTTTGGTTTATAAATTTTAAAGAATACTAGTTTAAATCTAAAGCGTATTAATTGCTTTATTAATTCTATCAATTGTTGCTGTTTTACCTATCATTTCTGCAATATCGAACAAATGAGGACCTTTCATAGCTCCAACCAAACTTAATCTAAAAGGTTGCATTACCATTCCAAATCCAATTTCTTTTGAAGTAATCCATTCTTTAATAATGGTTTCAATATTTTTTGAAGTAAAATCTTCAATAGTATTTAAAACTTCAATTATTTCTTTCATTAATGAATTAGTTTCTGCTTTCCAGTTTTTCTTTGAGGCTTTTTCATCATATTCTGAAGGAGCTTCAAAAAAGAAGTTAGATAATTCCCAAAAATCAGTCACAAAAGTGGCTCGTTCTTTTATTAAAGAAACTACTTTTTCAGCATATTTTAAATTAGTAGTTATTCCTTTTTCGTTTAAAATAGGAAGAAATATTTCTGCCAATTCAGCATCTGTTTTTTGCATCATATATTGCTGATTAAACCAGTTGGTTTTCTCAGGACTAAATTTTGCACCACTTTTACTTACGCGCTCTAAAGAAAATGTTTTATAGAGTTCTTCTAAACTGAAAATTTCTTGCTCTGTACCTGGATTCCAACCTAATAAAGCCAACATATTTATAAAAGCATCAGCAAAATAACCATCTTCTTTATAACCACGTGAAACTTCATTTGTTTCAGTATTAGCATATGCTAAAGGAAATACAGGAAACCCTAATTTATCACCATCTCGTTTGCTTAATTTACCTTTTCCAACAGGTTTTAAAATTAATGGTAAATGTGCAAATTCAGGAATATCCCAACCAAAAGCTTGATATAAAGCTATATGTAGAGGTAGAGAAGGTAGCCATTCTTCTCCTCGAATTACGTGACTAATTTCCATTAAATGATCATCTACAATATTTGCTAAATGATAAGTTGGCATTCCATCACTTTTAAATAAAATTTTATCGTCTAATAATTCTTTTTTGAATGAAACATTTCCTCTAATAATATCTCTTGTTGAAATTATGGCACTTTCGCCATCTTTTAAAGGATTATGCATTTTAAATCGAACTACATAGTTATCACCATTTGCAATTCGTTTTTCAACTTCTTCTTTTGATAAAGAAATAGAATTGGTTAGTTTCGCTCTATTATGCCAATTATAAATAAAAGTTTTACCTTTTTCTTCGTGATCATTTCTATGAAAATCTAATTCTTCAGTAGTATCAAAACAGTAATAAGCATTTCCACTTTCAATTAATTGATTTGCATACTGCTTATAAATATCTTTTCGTTCAGATTGACGATAAGGTCCAAATTTCTCATTTTTGTTAGGCCCTTCATCAAAAGGAATATTACACCAGTTTAATGCATCAATAATATATTGTTCAGCATTTGCAACATAACGAGTCTGGTCTGTATCTTCAATTCTTAAAATAAAAGTACCGTTGTGTTTTTTAGCGAATAAGTAGTTATAAAGGGCAGTTCTAACACCACCAATATGTAAAGGTCCGGTTGGACTTGGAGCAAATCGTACTCTAACGTTCTTCATTTATCTTGTTTTTTAAAGTGCAAAGATAATTTTTCAATAGGAATATACGCATATTAATACAAAAAAAGGCTGCAGTGAAGCAACCTTTAAAACCAGCCCAAAAAATGATTTTAAGTACCCTTTGAAATTAATCAAAGAATGTTTTAGTGTGGGTATTTAGGGACAATTATATTCTTATTTTAAAAACCGTATGTTTTTTTCAAATGTTCTTTGATCTGCAGAACTTTCAGTAACCATATTTAGCAATAAAAAATTAAAGCAAATAACCATGAATATGATGAAGCCAATTAGAATAGGTTTAGATTTATTTACTTCCATGACTTTCTTTATTAGTAATGCTTAATAACATTATTATTTGAACACTTCAAAAGTACTCATATCCATAAAAATTTAAAGAAGGAAATACCCTGTTTCTAAAAGGGGATATTTCCCCTTTTTATAATTTTAATTACAATTATAAAAAATAAACTACTGATTTGTAAGTGGATAGATGTTATTTCATGTTAAACGCAATACGTTATGGTTAAAACTTAAGAAAATAGTACTTTTAACAAATCAATTTTAAAGAAATTAATTAACGATGAAAGCAAACTTACCAAAAGGGCTTATTACACCTACGAAAGCAAAAGAATTAAATCAGCAATTTATTAAAACCCGTTCTAAAGATTTAAACAAAATAGTTAAAAAAGAGTCGGGCGATCTTAAAAAAGAAGATGCTATTTCTTGTTGGTTTTCTTTAGAAGAGTTGAAAAATTATATTGCATATGTTGAAAATGAAGCACCAGATGCTAACGGATTACGTGTTTATTTTGGAGCCTATTCTAACAACAATAAAAAACAAAATAAAAAGGATTTATCCACAGTATTTTTTGTACCAACAAAAGCTAAACAAAGCTCTTTACAAAAAGCAATAAATGTTTTAGAAGAAACTAGTTCTGATATTGATGACATTGGTGCATTAAATTCTGGAGAAATAGGGATTCCACCTAGTGCAACATATCCACAATAGTTTAAACAATGCCAATTTATTTATATCCATTAATTTATTCAATTAGTATTCTAGTTGGTTTGTTTAATTTTAAGAAATTTTCTCATAACAAACCTTTAAAGTTCTTTTTGTATTTTTTAATTTATACACTTGTTTCTGAAATTATTGGAGCTTATATGGGTAAGATATTAGTTGTAAAGAATAATGTTATTTATAATTCTTGGAATATTATTAATATGTTATTTGTTTCTTATCTTTTGTTAAGTCAAATTACAAATAAATTTAAGCGAATTATAATTTATTTATTAGTAGCAATTTTCATTATAATCACATTCGTAAATGTATTATTTTATGCTGGTATATTTGAATATCTTTTATCGAAGAACAACTTATTAGCAAAGACACTTGTTGTTGTTGTGGTTATTATTTATTTCACTGAAGTATTGGAAAACGACAAGATTTTAAATTTTAAAAATTCATTATTCTTTTGGATAGCATTGGGTATATTTTTATATAATATAGCATTTTTACCTTCTATTGCATTATTTAAATATACATCGGTTTATGGGATGTTTCAGTATATAACTTTTGGTCTTAATTTAATAATGCATACCTGTTTTATTACAGGTTTTATAATAAGTAAAAAAGAATTTAATAGCTAATTTTTAATAAAATTCAAAGTGTACGAATATAAGTATATAATTATTTATACAATAACGCTTACTATTGGGTTATTGAATTATAAAAAATACAGTCATAATTTGCAATTAAAATTATGGTTGTGTTTTTTAGTGTATTCCTTTATTACTGAAATTGTTGCGAGATATATTATTGAAACATATAATATGAGAGCAATTAAATTGTCTAATTCTTGGATGCTTATTAATTCTTTTTTTTATATACTGTTTTTTTTGGGTAAAATAAGAAACACCTTAAAACGAAAATTCATAATAGGTTTCGTATTAATTTTTGCTTTATACACGCTAATTAGTATGTTGTTTTTTAAGAATTTCGGAAAGGAATACTTTGTTGATAGCTGGATTTTAGGACAGTTATTTGTGGTATTAACAATTATGTTGTATTATTCTGAACTGCTTAAAAGTGATGCCATTTTAAACATTAAATACTCCTTGTTTTTTTGGATAAGTATTGGAGCATTAATTTTTAATATAGGGATTCTTCCTGTTTTTGTAATAGGAGAACTTATTGATTGGCAAGGCATATTTAGATATATATTAGTAATTTTAAATATTGTTTTAAATCTTTCTTTTATTACGGGGTTTGTGTTAAGTAAAAAAGAATTTAATAATTAAAATTTGGAACAAAAAGAAGTACAAATAATGGTTTTAATTGCTACAATAATTGTAATTATTTTAGCAGTTAGTTTAATTTTCTTTTTCTCATATTTTCAGCAGAAAAAAACAACTTTTTTATTAAAGCAGCGTGAAATTCAGCAGCGGTTTGATGAAGAAATTACGAAGTCGAAATTAGAAATTCAAGAACAAGCGCTTCAAAATATAAGTTGGGAAATTCATGACAATGTAGGGCAATTGTTATCAGTTGCAAAAATGCAATTGAACATTTTACAATTAAACGTACCTGAAAATCAACAAAGTAAAATACAGGAAACTAGTGATATTGTTGGAAAAAGTCTTCAGGAATTAAGAGGCTTGGCAAAATCTTTAAATCCAGATACTATAAAAAATAAAGGTTTAATTGAGTCTATAAAACTAGAAATAGACCGATTTAATCGTTTGAATTTTATAAATTCTTCTTTAAAAATTTCTGATGAACCTTATAATTTGAGTAATGAAAAAGAAATTATTTTGTTTAGAATTTTACAAGAGTTTAGTAATAATACCTTAAAGTATTCTAAAGCTGAAAATTTAGTAATTGAACTAAAATATACAGATAATCAATTAGAAATTTATGCAGAAGATGACGGTATTGGCTTTGATATAAATGACAAATCTAACCATGAAGGTATTGGTTTATTAAATATGGAAAGTAGAGCAAAGTTAATAGGAGGAACCATAGATTTAAAATCATCTGAGAACAACGGAACCAAGTTATATATAAGTTGCCCAAAATAAAAAATGATGAATAAAATAGATATTATTATTGTTGATGATCACGTCCTTTTTTCGCAAGCATTAAATGGGCTAGTTTCTAACTATGATGAATTTAATGTAGTAACTGTTTTAAATAACGGAAAAGAGTTGGTAGATTATTTTTCTATAGAAAATAAGCAACCGAAAATTGTTTTAATGGATATTCAAATGCCTTTAATGAATGGTATTGAAGCTACACAATGGTTAAAAGATAATAAACCTGAAATTAAAGTATTAGCTTTATCAATGGAAGCTGATGAAGATACAATTTTAAAAATGCTTCGTGCTGGAGCCAAAGGTTATTTATTGAAAGATATTCATCCTTCAGTATTACAACATGCCTTAAAGGAAGTTTATGCGTCAGGTTTTTATTATACTGAAAACGTGACTAATACTTTGTTAAATTCTATTCATAATAAAGAAAAACCGATTGCAATTAAACTAAAAGAAAGAGAATTAGAGTTTTTAAAACTAGCTTGTACAGAAAGAACTTACAAAGAAATTGCTGAAGTCATGTTTTTAAGTCCAAAAACTGTTGATAATTATAGAGAAGCTTTGTTTGAAAAATTAGGCGCTAAAACTCGAATTGGGTTGGTTTTATATGCAATTAAAGAAAAAATTGTAATCCTATAGTTCGTCTTAATTTACTGTATTTTAAATTGTTAGTTGTAAATTTAATTACTTAATGCATTGCTATTTAGTTTTTAAATTTCTATTCCTATAAAACGTCTATAAATTATATACAAATACATACTTATAATTAATATAGAGCACACAATAATTGTAAACTTTAGGATGTTCTTTAGTGACATGGGCTTAATTAAATACATATTATTTTCTTTGCAGGGTTCTTTTCAAAAGTATTTTAATATCGCTATTAGTGAGTAAGGAAAAATCGTTAAATTTTTATGGTAAAACCGTATTTTTTATTTTAATCAGTCTAAAAATTTAATTGTATTTAATTTTAGTTAATTTTATCTTTCATTAAAATTGAAAAAATCTATTGAGTAGTTTTAAAAACATACAAGTCAAGCTTCAACATTTTATTAAAAAGTTCTATTTTAATGAGCTTATTAAAGGGCTTTTGTTGTTTTTTGCCATTGGGTTATTGTATTTTATAATTGTTCTTTTTATTGAGTATTTTTTATGGTTAAAACCGTTAGCAAGAACTGTTTTATTTTGGATTTTTATAGTTGTTGAGTTAAGTTTATTAACGTTCTATATAATAATACCAATTATTAAATTAATAGGTTTTAAAAATGGTATTACTGAGGTTGAAGCAGCTAAAATTATTGGAAATCACTTTCCTGAAATAAGTGATAAATTATTGAATATGATTCAGTTACATAATTCTGAGTCTAATTCTGAACTTATTGAAGCTAGTATTGAGCAAAAATCTAAAGAAATACAGTTGATACCGTTTAGAGGCGCCATTGATTATTCAAAAAACAAGAAGTTTATTAAATTTGCTTTTATTCCTATTGTAATTTGGTTGTTAGTTTATATAACGGGTAATAGCACTATTTTTAATGAAAGTTTTTCTAGAGTTGTTCATTATAACACTCAATTTGAACCACCAGCACCATTTTCTTTTGTTCTTTTAAACAATTCATTTAATGTAATAGAAGGAGAACCATTTACGTTACAAATTGAAACTGTTGGAAACGTAATTCCAGAAGATGCTAAAATTAATTTTTCAGATGAAAATTATTATTTAGAAAATAAAGGATTTGGAAAGTTTGAATATCATTTTACAAATATAAAACACACTATTGATTTCTATTTGGAAGCCAACGGAATTAGTTCTAAAAGTTATAAAATTAGCAGTATCGCAACACCTGTTATTACTAATTTAAAAATGGTGTTAAATTATCCTAAGTACACTGGTAAACGTAATGAAGTAATTCAAAATACTGGAAATGCAATTGTTCCACAAGGAACTCAAATTTCTTGGCAAGTTGAAACGCATCAAACAAATGCTATAAGTTTTATTTCAAATCAACAAGAAGAAGAAAATTTTACACAAAGCACCAAAGATTATTTTAGTTATTCAAAGCAGATATACAATTCTATTAATTATAAAATTTCAACTTCTAATCAAGAACTTTTAAATCACGAGTCTTTAAATTTTGCGATTCAGGTTATTTCAGACGAACTTCCTAAAATTATTGTAAAATCAGATATTGATTCAATTAGTCATGGTCCAGTTCAGTTTATTGGTCAATTAAGCGATGATTACGGTATTAATAAGCTTCAATTGGTATATTATGATAATAATAACCCAAAACAATCTAAAAAGCACTTAATAGAGGTTTCAAAAGCTTCTTTTTCAGACTTTTATTATGTTTTCCCTGATGGAATTAAAATTGATGAAGGCGTAGCTTATGAACTCTATTTTGAAGTTTTTGATAACGATGCTGTGAATGGAAATAAGAAAACGAAGAGTCGTGTTTTTAGTTATTATAATAAAACCAAAAAGGAATTGCAAGAAGAATTATTAAACGAGCAAAAGGAAGCTATTAGTAATATTTCAAAAATTGTTGCAAAATCGAAACAATCAAATTCAGAACTAAAAAAGTTTAAAAATTCAATTCAAAAGAAGGCTGAAATTAATTGGAATGACACAAAACAATTAGAACAATTTATAAAACGTCAATCGCAATATCAAGAAATGTTTCAGAAGCAAACAAATCAGCTGGAAAAGAATTTGAATGAGCAACCACAAAACGAAAATTTAAAAGAGAAGAAGGAAGAGCTTCAAAAGAGAATTGAAGAAACCAAGAAATTAGCGAATCAAGAAAAAATGTTGGAGGAACTTAAAGAGCTTACCAATAAACTTGAAAAGGAAGATTTGATTGATAAATTAAAAGAGCTTGCAAAAAAAAATAAACAAAATGAGCGAAGTTTAGAGCGTATTTTGGAACTCACAAAACGTTTTTATGTGGAGCAAAAAGCAAATCAAATTTCTGAAAAATTAGATAAACTAGCAGAAAAGGAAAATGAATTGTCTAAACAAAAAGAAGAAGAAAATACGGTTGAAAAACAGGAAGAAATTAATAAAGAATTTGAGGAAATAAAAAAAGATTTTAATGAATTAGAAAATCAAAATAAAGACTTACAACGCCCAATGAAACTTCCTAATACGGAAGATGAAAAAAAAGATATTGATCAAGATTTAAAAAAAGCATTAGAAGATTTAAAAGAACAACAATCAAGCAAAGCTAAAAAAAGCCAAAAGTCTGCTTCTAAGAAGATGAAGGAATTAGCGCAATCTATGGAGCAATCTATGGAAGCTGCCGAAGGAGAATCCATTGATGAAAATATTGATGATTTACGAAAGATTGTTGAGAACCTAATTGAGTTTTCATTCCAACAGGAAGCTCTTTTAAATAAATTTGCTAGTTCAGATAATCACCATCCTGAATATCCAAAAAATATTAAACAACAACATATTTTAAAAGAATATTTTGAACATGTTGATGATAGTTTATATGTGCTTTCTTTACGTATTGTGAAAATGGGTACGGCTATTCAAAATGAAGTTTCTGATGCTCATTATAACATTGATGAATCCTTATTGAATTTTACTGAAAACAGATTTGATCAGGGAATTTCTAATCAACAATTTGTGATTACTGCGGTTAATAATTTAGCAAATTCGTTGAGTAATTTATTAGAGAGTTTAATGAATGCTTCACCTAGTTTTGGTAAGGGAAAAGGAAGTTCTCAGGAATTTAGTTTGCCAGATGTTATTAAAAAGCAAGGAGAATTGACTGAACAAATGAAAGAAGGAATGAAAAAAGGTGAGAAACCAGGTGAGAAAGATGGTAAACAAAAAGGGGAAAATCCTGGTGAAAGTGGGGAGCAAATGGACGGTGATTTGTATGAAATTTACAAACAACAATCTCAATTAAGAGAAATGCTCAAAGAAATGTTAGGTGAGGATGGGAAGAAATCGGGTAGTGGTTCAGGTGAAGCTATAAAGCAAATGGAAGATTTAGAAAAGGCTTTACTAGAAAAAGGTTTCACTAGAGAGGTCATTCAAAAGATGGAGCAGTTGAATTATGAATTGTTAAAATTAGAAAAAGCTACTTTACAACAAGGTGAAGATAAAATGAGAAAATCTGAAACGAATATTGAACAGTTTCAAAATAGAAGTATTGATAAATTAAAACTTCAAAATCAGTATTTTAATTATAACGAAATATTAAATAGACAATCATTACCTTTGCGCACAATTTATAAAAAGAAAGTGCAAGAGTACTTTAAGACAGAAAAATAAAATTTTAAAATGATTCTATTTAATTACGAAACTGATTTTAAATTAGTGAATGAAGAGGCCATACAAAAATGGATTTCTGAGTGTATTGAAACACGTGGATTTACGGAAGGTGAATTAAATTACATTTTTTGTGATGATGAATATTTACTTAAATTGAATGTTGAATTTTTAGAACATGACACTTTAACAGATATTATTAGCTTCGATTATACGTTAGGTAAGCTAATTAGTGGAGATATTTTTATTTCAGTAGAAAGAGTTCAAGAAAATGCTAATTTATTCACTCAAACATTTGATAATGAATTGAATAGGGTGTTAATTCACGGTATTTTGCATTATATGGGCTATAAAGATAAAACGGATGCTGCAAAAGCAGAAATGAGGAGTGAAGAAGATAAATGTTTAGCTTTATTAGAATCTTAATAACGTTCCACGTGGAACACAATACAAACAAATATGTTTAATTCGGTTTATGATGTTATAGTTGTTGGAGGTGGGCACGCCGGAAGTGAAGCTGCTGCAGCTAGTGCTAACTTGGGTGCGCACACACTTTTAATAACAATGAATTTACAAAATATTGCCCAAATGAGTTGTAATCCTGCTATGGGAGGAATTGCAAAAGGGCAAATTGTTAGGGAGATAGATGCGTTAGGAGGTTATAGTGCAATTGTAACAGATAAAACAGCTATTCAATTTAAAATGTTGAATAAATCTAAAGGGCCTGCAATGTGGAGCCCAAGGGCTCAAAGTGATAGAATGCGTTTTGCAGAATGTTGGAGAACGATGTTAGAGCAAACTAAAAATTTAGATTTTTATCAGGATAATGTTGTCGGTTTATTATTTGATGATGGTAAGGTAGTAGGTGTTAAAACTTCGTTAGGAATTGAAATAAAATCAAAGTCTGTTATTATAACAGCTGGTACTTTTTTAAATGGATTAATGCATCTTGGTGATAAAACTTTTGGAGGAGGAAGAGCAGGAGAAAGTGCTTCAATTGGTATTACAGAAGATTTGATAAAAGTAGGTTTTGAATCTGGAAGAATGAAAACTGGAACACCGCCAAGAGTTGATTCGAGGTCATTAGATTTTTCAAAAATGATTGAACAACCTGGCGATGAAAACCCTGAGAAATTTTCATATTTACCCTCTACAAAATCATTGGTTGAACAACGTTCTTGTTATATGACTTATACTTCTTTGGAAGTGCATGATTTATTAAGAACGGGATTTGAAAGGTCACCCATGTTTAATGGAAGAATACAAAGTATTGGGCCGAGATATTGTCCATCTATAGAGGATAAGATTGATAGATTTGCTACTAAAGAACGTCACCAACTTTTTATTGAACCTGAAGGTTGGGACACTATAGAAACGTATGTAAATGGTTTTTCCACCTCTTTACCTGAAGATGTTCAAGACAAGGCACTTCGAAAAGTGGCTGGTTTTGAAAATGTAAAATTCCTTAGATTTGGCTATGCTATTGAATACGATTATTTTCCACCAACACAATTGAAGCATACTTTAGAAACGAAGCTTATAGAAAATTTATATTTTGCTGGACAAATAAATGGTACAACAGGTTATGAAGAAGCAGCGGCTCAAGGTTTAATGGCTGGTATAAATGCAGCGTTAAAGATTCAAAGTAAACATGCTTTTATATTGAAAAGAGATGAAGCTTATATTGGTGTTTTAATAGATGATTTAATCACAAAAGGAACTGAAGAGCCTTATAGAATGTTTACTTCAAGAGCTGAATATAGAACATTATTACGCCAAGATAATGCTGATTTAAGATTAACACCTTTGGCTTTTAAACTTGGATTAGCTTCAAAAGAGCGAATGGATAGAGTGGTTGAAAAGCAAAAAAAGACAGACTTATTTGTGAAGTTTTTAATTGAAACAAGTGTCAAGCCTGAAGAGATAAATCCAATCTTAGATGAAAACAATACAGCGCAAGTTTCGCAATCTATGAAGCTTTTTAAAATAGCTGCAAGGCCTCAATTAAACTTTGATGACCTTCGGAAATTAGCTAAAGTTGAAGCGTTTATTTTAGAGAATTCAATTGATCGAGAGATTGTAGAGCAGACTGAAATTCATGTAAAATATGCAGGCTATATTGAAAAAGAAAAGAATCAAGCTGACAAGGTAAATAGATTAGAAAATGTTTCTATTCCTTCTAATTTTGATTATTATAAAGTAGCGTCGTTATCAATAGAAGCACGTCAAAAATTAACAAAAATTAAACCAATAACTATATCACAAGCGAGTAGAATTAGTGGAGTTTCACCAAGTGATATTTCTGTTTTATTGGTGTATATGGGAAGGTGATTTTTAACGTTCCACGTGGAACAAATAATAATTATCAGTAATAATTGATGTTTATTCCTGATATTTAAAGTTGTAAATCAGTCAAGATAATTAGTAATTTTAAGGTTGTTAATCTAAAAAATGAGTAATACTATATCCCCAATAATAGAAGTTAAAGAACTTATAGAGATTCATCAATTAGAAACTTTAGTTATTGTTGATGCTAGTAATGAAACTAGTTATAAAGCTAAACATTTAGATGGCGCTTTGTTTGTTAATTTAAACACTCAATTATCAAATATTAAAGAAGATGTTTCCATTGGAGGAAGACATCCTTTAACTACAATTAAGCAATTTTCTCAAACATTAAAAAGTCTTGGAATTAACGAAAAAAGTCACGTTGTAATTTATGATGATAAAAACGGAGCAAATTCAGCTGCTCGTTTTTGGTGGATGTTAAGAGCTATTGGACACGATAAAGTTCAAGTTTTGAATGGTGGTATTCAAGAAGCAGAGAGGAAAGGTTTTCTTATTAATTCAGAATTAGTAGAAGCAAAGAAAACGGCTTCCTATAATTTTGCGAATTATAAACTTCCACAAGCTGATATTTCTGAAGTTGAAAATTATTCCCAAGACAAAAATTATATTGTTGTTGATGTGCGTGAAGAGGAACGATATCTTGGAATTAAAGAACCTTTAGATTTGGTAGCGGGTCATATTCCGGGAGCTATTAATATTCCTTTTTCTACCAATTTAGATCCGAATGGACTTTTTAAAACATCCAAAGAATTAAATAAAAAATATCAAGTTGTTTTTGAAAATATAAAATCAGATCATATTATTGTTCATTGTGGATCTGGTGTAACTGCATGTCATACATTGTTGGCAATTGCATATGCTGGATTAGATATCCCAAAATTATACGTAGGTTCTTGGAGTGAATGGTCTAGAAATAATAAAAATATTGCTACAATAAATACAAATTTTTAAGAATGGATTTTTCAAAAATCAAAAAAATTACCTGTGAAGATTATACTGTTTCAAACCAAAAATTTGATTTAGTATACAATGAAAAATTTGATATGCTCGAGACTTTTCCTCAACCTAAATTGGAAGATTTAGGCAATTATTACGAAAGCTCAGATTATATCTCTCATACAGATTCAAAGAAATCATTTACAGATAAGTTATATCAAATTGTTAAAGGTTATACTTTAAATAAGAAATTAAGCTTGATTAATTCATTTAAAACTGAGCAAAAAAACCTATTAGATGTTGGTTGTGGAACAGGTGATTTTTTATTGAATTGTAAAAATAACGGATGGAACGTAGTAGGAGTAGAACCAAACCATCAAGCAAAAAGTTTGGCAGAAAGCAAACTGACAGCAAGTAGCATTTCAAAAGTTTATACTAATTTGACAGATATCAATTCTGAAAAATTTGATGTAATTACCTTGTGGCATGTGTTAGAACATGTTCCGAATTTAGAGGTATACATTCTAAATTTAAAACAATTATTAAAGCCAAATGGTGTTTTAGTTGTTGCAGTTCCAAATTTTAAAAGTTACGACGCTAACTATTATAAACAGTTTTGGGCAGCTTTTGATGTACCAAGACATTTATGGCATTTCTCAAAAAAGTCAATTGAGTTACTTTTTTCAAAAGAGAATATGGCTGTTAAAAAAATACTTCCAATGAAGTTTGATTCGTTTTATGTTTCTCTATTAAGTGAAAATTATAAAAATGGAAAAAGTAGTTTTATAAGTGCCTTTTATATTGGTTTGTTGTCAAATTTAAAAGCTTTGAGTTCTAAAGAGTATTCTTCGTTAATTTATGTTATAAAAAACACTTAAAATTGATTTTAAAACGATTTAAGAGCGTTTAATCAGTTTAGATATATCTTTATATTCCTTTTTAAAGTTAATATTAGATTAAAGCCA
>NZ_CALAEQ010000025.1 GCF_937891065.1 uncultured Lutibacter sp.
GAGTTTATACATTTGAGAGTGATAATGAAGCAGGATGTATTAATACCGCAACGTTAAACTTAACAATTAACAATAGCACAACAACAGCAGCAGAAGATATTGCAGCTTGTGATAGCTATACTTGGAATGAAGTTATTTATACAGAAAGTGGAGTTTATACATTTGAGAGTTATAATGATTCAGGGTGTACAAATACTGCAACGTTGAACTTAACAATTAATAGTGGTGTAACAGAATTTACAGATATTATTTGTGATGATTTATTTGATAGTAATGGAGACCCTGTACAATCTATTGATTTGAATGATTATTTAAGTATTGATGCAAATGATGATGGGCAATGGATAAGTTTAGATACTTCGGGTAGCTTAATAACTGGCAGTACATTTAATGTTATTGATTTAGAAAATGGAATATATAATTTTACATATACATCTAGTCTAGGTTGTGTTTCAAATCTTTCTTTAGAAAAAGATTGTATTGTATTACCATGTGAAACAGAAGGTAGTATTGAGATTTCAAAAGTAGTTACAGCTAATAATGATGGCGTTAATGATTTCTTTACAATCTCAGAAGTTTCTTCTTGTGGGTTTACTACTGAAGTTACTATCTTTAATCGTTGGGGAAAAATTATATATCAATCAAATAATTATCTTAATAATTGGGGAGGATATCATAATAACTCTGGTTTAACGATGGGGGCAAACAATAAATTACCTGCAGGAACTTACTATTATGTTGTGAATATAATAGGAAGTGGTTATAGACCAATAACAGGATATATATATTTAGGAACTAATTAATAAAAATAAAACTATGAAGCGTTTAATTATAATTATAGTACTGCTAATTCTAGGGTTTGAATATTCTAATGCACAGCAATTGCCACAGTTCACACAATATATGTACAATACAATTGCTATTAACCCAGCATATGCAGGTAGTAGAGGAGCATTAAGTATTGTTGGTCTGAATAGAAACCAGTGGGCAGGATTTGATGGTGGGCCACAAACCCAAACGTTATCAATTCATTCACCTTTAAGAAATGAAAAAGTTGGGTTGGGATTGTCAATGATTAATGATAAAACAGGTTATGAAAACTTAACATATATTTATGGAGATTTTTCATACACTATTCAAGGGAATGATAATTTTAAAATTAGTTTTGGTTTAAAGGCTGGTTTAACTACTTACAAATTAGCAAGTGAACTGTATAATTCAGCTGTTAATGGGAACGATCAATATTTTAATGATAGGTTAGATAGATTAAATCCTAATTTTGGAGCAGGTATATTATTTCATAGTGAGAGATGGTATTTAGGTTTATCAGTTCCAAAACTTTTAACTAATGATTTAAATAATTCTGAGTATGCTGCTTTAGAAGTGGTTCATTATTACGGTATTGGAGGTTATGTTTTTGATTTGAATAAAAACCTAAAATTAAAGCCTTCATTTATGCTTAAATACACAAAAGGAGCAGCTTTATCAACAGATTTAACAGCAAACTTATTATTTGATGAGAAATTTTGGTTAGGAGGTTCATATAGAATTAATGGAGAACAGAGAGCGATTGGAGCTCTTGTAGATTTTCAAGTTTCTGAGCAATTTAGAATTGGTTATACATATGAAATACCAACGGGTGAAATTAGGCCGTATACAACAGGATCACATGAGATTTTATTAATGTATGAGTTTAAATACACGAAAAATAAAATGAAATCACCTAGATACTTTTAATCAGATAGAACTAAAATTATGAAAACTATAAAATTAGCAACAATTGTTTTTTTATTGATATGTTCATCTTCATTTGGACAATCTGGAAAATTAAAAAGAGCGGACAGACTTTATAACAGTTTTTCGTTTGTAAAAGCAATTGAAAAGTACGAAAAATTAATAGATACAAATTTTAATAAAAGTTATGCAACTCGAAAATTAGGTGATTCTTATATGTATTTAAGAAAACCTAAAGAAGCTGCTGAAGTTTATAAATATGTTGTACAACAAGAAAATGTACCAGCAGAATATTATTATTTTTATGCGCAAGCATTAAGAGGTATAGGTAATTATGATGAATCTAAAATATGGATTGATAAGTATAACCAAGTAGTAAGTGAAGATTCAAGAGTTATCGAGTTTTTAGATAAAGAGGATTTTATTAATGAAATGTTTAATTTGAAAAAGCAATATTCATTAGCTAAAACTAATTTTAATACACCATTTAGTGATTTTGGAGCCGTTGAATATAATGATGAAGTTGTATTTGTTTCTTCAAAAGATGAAGGAGTTTCCACTAAAAGAAAATATGCCTGGAATGCACAGCCGTTTTTAGATCTTTATCAAGTAAATAAAGAAGGTTCTGCTGAACAATCTAAAAAAATTAATGGAAATGTAAATTCAATTTATCATGAAGGACCAGCTTCTTTTTCTTCAGATGGGACAAAAATGTATTTTACAAGAAATAATTTTTTCGAAGGTAAAAAAGGATTAGATAAAGAAGGAATTAATAATCTTAAATTATTTAGTGCGGAGTTAGTGAATGGAACTTGGACCAATATTAAAGGAGTTCATTTTAATAATGATGAATATTCTGTTGGACATCCTTCAATAAGTAATGACGGGAAAAAATTATATTTCACATCTGATATGCCAGGAGGAATTGGAGGTGCTGATATTTATGTTGTTGCTATTAATGATGATGGAACGTTAGGAACTCCAAAAAACATGGGTAATGTTGTAAATACAGAAGGAAATGAAATGTTCCCATTTATTCATAATGAGGGCACATTGTTTTTCTCTTCTGATGGACATGTTGGTTTTGGATTGTTAGATGTTTTTGCTACAATTGAAGATAAAAATAACGATGTTGTAAATATTCTAAACCTTGGAGAACCTGTAAATAGCTCAAAAGATGATTTCTCTTACTATTTATCGGAAGAAGGTTTTGATGGGTATATATCATCAAACAGAGATGGAGGAGTAGGAGATGACGATATTTATAAATTTACAAGAATACCACCATTAATGCTTAAAGGTCAAATTTTTGATGACGCTAATAATGAACCTATAGTAGGCGCGAAAGTTGTTTTAAAAGATGCTAATGGTGAAGAAATTGCGTATTTTATAACTGAAGCAGATGGCTATTACGAGCATATTGTTGACAGAGATGCTAACTTCTCATTAGAAGGCTCAAAAGAAAAATATACGAGTATTACAAAAGAATTCAATTCATTTAATTTAGATAAAGAAAAAGAATTAGTCGTTAATTTAAATGTAGGATTAAAACCTATTGAAGATGTTGTACTATTAGCTGATTTAGAAATTATTTATTTTGATTTGGATAAATCAAATATTCGACCTGACGCTGCTTTAGAATTAGATAAAGTTGTGAACTTAATGAATAAATATCCAGGTATGGTAATTAGATTAGAGTCACACACTGATAGTAGAGCAAATGATCAATACAATATAGCGTTATCTAACAGAAGAGCAAAATCAACATACGAATATATAATTTCAGAAGGGATTGATGCCAGTAGAATAACAAAGTATGAAGGTTTTGGAGAAACTCAATTGGTTAATAAATGTTCTAATGGTGTATGGTGTTCTAAAGCAGATCATCAATTGAATAGAAGAACAGAATTTGTTATTATAAAAATGAAATAAAAATTTAGCAGTCGTACAATAAGAAGCTTTGATTATACTACCGTTGTGGGGACGACAATTTCTCAAGTTATTATTTGCGGCTGCTTTTTTAAAATATTTAAAGAGCTTTTCCAGAATTTATTATAAATTCTGGAAAAGCTCTTTTTTTGGAAAAAAAATTAATAGAGTTAAAGAGAAAATTTAAAAGAGACTTACTAGTTATAATGCTTTTAATTTTTTTAACTCAGTGTGATTATACTTTTAATTTGTAACTAGCAAAACATTCTAGCATAATCACTTCTGAGTCTTCATTCTTACTTTAATAACTATTATTCAAACTATATTAATGAAATTAGGGTTTTTGAATTTTCAATTTTTTTTAAAAATCATCAAACTTACTTTTGCATAAAACTAAGTTTGATGATTTTGCTGTTTAATTAATCAAATAGGGGTTGTATTTGGGGTTGATTAATCTTGGGACAATATGTCAAATCAAATTTCATGAATTTAATTTGGGGTTATGAAATTTTAACACTGCTAAATTACAATAAATTATTTATAAAACAAGAAATAAATCAAATAATTTACCATTTATCAGTAAAAAACAGCCATTCATTAGTAATAACACGTATTTTGTTATTTTTTAATTAAATCATTGCAACAATCCAGCTCGCTTAAGTAAAGCATGATTTGTTGGTTTTTGACCTCTAAATTTAATATATAAATCCATTGGT
>NZ_CALAEQ010000026.1 GCF_937891065.1 uncultured Lutibacter sp.
TTTCGTGAATTACAAATTTGGTGTCTGTTCGTTTCATTAATGAAACACTATCCATTTCTTTTAAAGAAATAGATTCCAAATTATTTATAATATGTGATAGTTGTTTTTTCATGATGGAACAAATAAACTACGTTTAGATAGTAATTAAAAAACAAATCAATGAACTGAGAAGTTTCATCTATGAATTAGCTTATAGTAGTTGCAGAGTTTTTTTATAAATAGTTGAAAAAATCCGCTTATTCATAATTATGAGTTTATGATAAGCGGATAGTTAACAAAACAAACAATTCTAATTAATTATTTCATTTTCGCTCTCTTTTTTTGGAGCTGTTATTTTTTAAATAGGTTGTATATAATTTTTTCTGATCATTAGTTAATAATGCTTTTATATCATTTTCAAGCGACGTTTTTAATACTTCCATTTCATCTCTATCAGGTCTTCCAGCACTTGTTTTATCTTCCACTTCTTCAAAATGTTCAGTGTACAATTCTAGTACTTGCTCTTCTTGTTCGTCTGACAATAAAAGGTCTTCAGATAAATCGCTTACCATTGTTTTAATTTCTTTAGCTGTTCGTAATGCTGGAGGTCCGCCTTGTCCACCTCCTTGTGGTGGCCCATTTTGCCCACCTCGTTGTTGCCCGCACGCTGTTGTTGTAATTACTAATACTACAACTAACATTTTCCAGATTTTATTCATTTTTAATTTCATTATACAAGGGTTTTTTAATTATAATTCAAAGAAAAGGAAGCTTTGAATAATTAAAAATAACAATCAATGTTTAGGCGGTTTTCATCTACCAAATTGAAATAATTGATTACAACCGTTTTTGAAATTATTGATTTTCAAATAAATGATATTATATAGAAATAGGATATTTAAAGTTGTTGTAAAAAGAAAGCATCGACTAAAATTGAATCGATGCTTTCAAGAAAAAGAAAAAAGGGGTGTTGTTGTAAAATCTATTTTAAAAATTATACTGGCCAACTATTAAAAGGTTGCTTTTCAAACTGCATTGTGCCATCTTCTCCTTTAAATATATTTATCCAAGCTTGCCAGTTTTCATTATCTAATTCAGGGTAATCTAATCTGTAATGACTGCATCTACTTTCAGTTCTCATAATAGAAGCTTTTAGTTTCATTTCAGCAGTTGTAATCATATTTGCCGTTTCATGTACTAAGCGAAGCTCATGCATATTAGCGGCTCTTAACATGGGTACATGATGATCTCTTAATTCTTCAATATAAGCCAAAGCGGCGTTTAATAAATTTCCTTTTTTTATGTAAATAATAAAATTAGGAATCATAATTCCTTGCAATGTCTGTGTTACCCAAGCTGGACTATAACCTGCTTCCCGTTTTAAAGGCGCTAAAATTTCTTCTTGAATTTCATTTATTTTTGAAGTTGAAATATGAACTGTTTCCACCTTTTTACTATAATTTGCAGCAGCCTCACCAGCTATTCCACCTTGTACTGCAGATCCAGCTAATGATGAACCTACTTGTGTGTAAATTGCTCCAGCCATATAAGAACCTAAAGCATCTCCTGCTGCATATAATCCTGGAATATTAGATTCGCATTTGTCATTTATAGGAACCAAACCTTCTGCTTTATGAATAGACATTCCCGCGGAAGAGCCTCCAACTCTAGTTCCACTCATTCCTGGAGGAGCGCCACCTTCCAGTTTTGGTGATTTTCTACCTTCTCGTTTTGGGGGTTCTGAGTTATTTCTTTGAAATTCTTCAGGTACATATGGACCACCTGAAACTTCATTTTGATTTCCAGACCCTGGAGGTCCCATTTTTAATGGATTTCCGTTCTTGTAAGCAATGTAATTCATGTCAACACCTAAATCATGATGAATTTCTACACCCGTTGTTCCGGGTTTTCTTTCAAACATATCTCCCCAACCATCATAGCAAGCTGCAGGGTTATCAGAACTACCCGGATGCCCATCATTCCATTCTTTTCCAGTTACTTTTGCACCAATATTGTAGGCCATAATAGTGCCGTCATGTGTTAAATCACAAATAGGAAAACCATTGGGTTTAAAGCCTCCTGCTCCTGTACAAAGTATCACACTTTTTGCTTCATAAAATATTATTTTTTCTTGATCTGTACTGAAGCCAGCCGCTCCAACAATTTTATTGTTTTCTTTTATTAAATGCGTAATTACAATCCGTTCTTGTAATGGAATATTGCGATCGTTTATAGGTTTGCTAAAGCTTTTGTTGTACAATGTAGAATCAAAAAAGCCCCATTCTTTTAAATCGTTAACACGTGCTAAAGAATGTTCTGCCATTTGTTTTGTGTAAGTAGCATTATTAGTTCCTAATGCTGATCGTGAAACGGCATCAGTAAATTCATCAAGGCTTAATTTTTCATTTTTAGGGTCGTAAGCAAAAATTCCCTTTGCAAAAGGTGTTTGTCCTGAGGCTCCTAATCTTCCTTTTGAAACCATTAAAACATTGGCGCCTGCATCATGTGCTTTTACAGCTGCAAATAAGCCTGCCATTCCACCACCAATAACTAAAACATCGGTACTTATTTTATCAATATCTAATGAGTCAACATCAATTTGAGGATTGTTTAAAGCCCAATCTAAAGGCATCCCCATTGCTGAAATGGCAGCAAAACTTGCTGCACCACCAGCCAATGTTATAAACTTTCTTCTGGATATATTTTTTTTTGTTGTTTTTTTCATTTTTTTGAAGTTTTAAAAAGGTAGGTTCTTAGTAAGTAAAAAATACCGCTAGCTACCATAAGAATGTAATAAATTGAAAAGAGGGTGTTGCTATGTCGGCCAATATTTATCACGTGCCAAGTAGCTGTTATTATAAAAAGCATGGTGAAATAACCATGTAAACTTCTCCAGGTTCTATAAGTTAAACGCAATTTGAATCTAAAAAATGAAGTAATTAATAGTATTACCATACAGAAATATGCAATTAAACCTAAAATAACGCCTAAACTACTAAAGGTTGTTATTAATTTTATAAAGGCATCAGCCGGAGCTACTGTGTTGTCAAAAAACTTTGGTACAATTATAAAAAATGGATGTAATAATAAAATTGAGATAAATAAATAACCTACAAATTTATGAATAGCTAATACGTTTACCATTCTTATCTTTTTAACCAATGTTATATTTAATCTTGAAGAAAATAATTGAGATAGTAAGAGTGTAAAACCCAAAATGGTTACTATTGAAAGGGTTTCCATTAAAATAGATCTCTTTGGAAAATTTCCGAAGAAGTATAACAATGTTGGAACTGCAATAAATGCTATAATAAGTGCTGCTAGTTTAAATATGTAATTATCCTTTTTCATAATTAACCCCATGAAACAATTACAGGAATAGATTTGTCTGGTGAAATAGTAATAGCATCTACCGGACAATACATGCGGCATAAATGGCATATTTGACAATCTTCTGGAAAGATAATTTCTGCTTTTTTTGTAGAAGGATTTAACCTAATAACATCCGTTGGGCAGCTTTTAATGCATTCTTCACAACCTATACAACCGTTAATACTTTTAATTGCCATACTTCTTTGTATTTTAATTTGAACACAAAGGAATATTATATGTAATTGAAATTAAAATTGAATCAACTGATCAAATGAAACATTCAACCAACTGGTTAATTTTTATAACTAAAGTAATTTTTAGAAGCACAAAACAATTTTCATATTAGTGTCTGAAAATTGTATTTGTTAAAAAATGGGTTATTGCGAAGTTTTTAAATAATTATTGAAGTTCTTCTTTATTTTTTTTAGTATCAATTAGACCTATTTTTTTTGCTCTTGCTTCCCAGTTTTTACGTGCTAAGTTTTGTAAATCATCAACTTTATCACTTTCGTCCATAATTTCTAGACCTAGTAATGTTTCAATAACATCTTCCATAGTTACCAAACCGCTTGTTGTTCCATATTCATCAACAACCAAAGCCACATGTTCTCGTTCTGCAATAAATTTCTCAAACAAATCAGGAATTGGTAAATTTCTATTAGTGACTAATATTTCACGTTTTAATTCTAAAAGATTTTTCTCCCCATTTCCCTTAATAATTTCTTCTAAGAGTTCACTTTTAATTACAAACCCAGTAATATTATCAGAATTTTCTTTAAAAATAGGTATTCTTGAAAACTGAAGTTTAGGATGTTTTTTATAAAAAAATTGTATTGTATCATCTTCAGAAGCAGTAAGCATCACAGTTTTTGGAGTCATTATATCTTTAGCTTGAATTTCTTTAAACGTAAGTAAATTTTTAATAATTGTACTTTCATTTTCTTTAAAAACACCTTCTTTTTCAGCAATATCAGTCATTGTGTGAAACTCTTCTCTACTTAAAACAGAACCATGTACACCTTTACCACCAATCAATTTTGTTGTTAACTGCAACAACCATAAAATACCCGTCCATTTTAATGGGAAAATTAATAAAACTAATGCTTTAGATGTAATGTTTGCAAGTTGTTGCCAATATTTAGCACCAATTGTTTTTGGTATAATTTCAGAAACTACTAAAATTAAAATAGTCATAATTGCTGATACAATACCAACAATATTTACTCCAAGAATGCTAACTTTATAATCTAATGTTTCTGCCTGTACACCAACCATAATTGCACCAACTGTATGCGCAATGGTATTAATTGTTAAAATAGCTATTAAGGGCTTGTCTACATCATTTTTTAAATACTCAAGGGTTTTAGCAAACAATTTACCTTCTTGCTTTTTTATGGTAATAAATGTTGGGGTAATACTTAATAAAACAGCCTCAAGTATTGAACATAAAAATGAAAAAAAGATTGAAACTGCAGCATATAATAAAAGTAAAGACATTTCATATTTATTTAGAAAGCAAATTTAGTTAATATTAGCTCAACTTTAAAATAATTCATATTCACTGAAAAATGATAATTTAACAGCGAATACAATTCATTCTCTTGGATCAAAAAATTATTGTTACTTTGTAATTATTCTGGTTGTTTATTGAACAAATCAAACCGAGATTTGGCCTTATTTGAAGCTTTTAAAAAAGTAGCGTAGTCTATAGGCTTCAATAAATAATCTATGACGTCAACTTTAAATCCTTCAACAGCATATTTACTTTAGGCTGTAGTGAAAATTCTTTTTGGTGAGCTTTTTAATAACTTTCCTAAATCCACCCCATTTAAATCGGGCATATCAATATCTACAAATAGTAAATCTACCGTGCTATCTTGAAAATAAGTATGGCCTCTAAAGGATTTTAAAAAGAGTTTTTAAGCTCTAAAAAAGCTGTTTTTTCAATATAACTGGTCAGCTGTTTAAATGCGTTATCTAATGCTGAAATAAAGAAGTTAGTTTTCTTCTGAGGCAATCATTTTTTCAAAAATAATTCCACCCTTAAACATTCCTTTTAAAAAAGGATGTATTTCTTCGCCTAAATCGGTTAAGCTATATTCTACTCTGGGTGGAACTTCAGGAAATACTTTTCTATTAATTAAGTTATCAGCTTCTAATTCTTTCAATTGCTTACTCATCATGCGTTCACTAATATCTGGTATCAATTTCACCAATTCGTTGTACCTTTTATCACCCTGAGAAAGGTGTAAAATAATGGTGCTTTTACGTTTTCCCTTAATCGTATTTATAAAAGTATCTATAGGACAATAACTTTTTTTCATTTTTTTTGCTTTTAAAACCTAGTATCTTTACAAAACAGTACAAAATGTTCGTAAGTGCATAATTTGTAAGCTCTTGTGTACAACAAAATATTGATCGAAATTTGACACAAATTTAATAAAAAGACAGGAGATTATGGTAAATACTAAAACTACTTTTAAAGCTTTTAGAGTTGAAGAGGAAAACGAAAAATTTATTACAGCAATAAAAGAAATGCCTTTTGAAGCAGTAGAAAAAGGAGAAATACTAATTAAAGTACATTATAGTTCATTAAACTACAAAGATGCTTTATCGGCTAGTGGAAATAAAGGTGTTACTAGGAATTTTCCGCATACACCAGGAATTGATGCAGTTGGTAAGGTCGTTTCAACTACTTCTGAAAAATTTAAAATTGATGATGCAGTTATTGTAACTAGTTATGATTTAGGGATGAACGCCAATGGAGGTTTTGCAGAATATGTGAAAGTTCCTGAAAATTGGGTGGTTAAATTACCTAAAAATCTTTCTATGAAAGAAGCTATGATTATTGGAACTGCGGGTTTAACAGCTGGTATGTCGGTTTTAAGATTAACTGAAACCGTAAAACCAACAGATGGAACAATTGTTGTTTCTGGTGCTACTGGTGGAGTAGGATCAGTAAGTGTAATGATTTTAAATAAATTAGGTTATAAAGTAGCTGCAATTACTGGAAAAGAAGCTGAGAAACAATATTTATTAAATTTAGGAGCTACTGAAGTTATTTTACGTAAAGATTTTGAAGAAATGCAAAACAGACCTTTACTAAAACCTCTGTTTGCTGGTGCTATTGATACTGTTGGAGGTGTTATTTTAGAGAATATGATTAAATCTGTAAATCCGTTGGGTGTTGTAACTGCTTGTGGAAATGCAGCTTCAATAAAGTTAGAATTAACAGTATTTCCTTTTATTTTAAGAGGAATATCTTTAATTGGAATAGATTCTCAAAATTACCCAATGAAATACAGAGTGCAGGTTTGGAACAAATTAGCTAATGAGTGGAAATTAGATAATTTAGAATCGAACGCTAATACAATTTCTTTAGATGAATTAAGTGAAAAATTAAACTTAATGTTAACAGGTAAATTAAAAGGAAGAACCGTTTTAAAATTGGTTTAAAACCTTCAATAAATAATACAAAAAAAGCTCATTAATGAAAATTAATGAGCTTTTTAAAACTAGCGTTATATTGTTATTATTTCTCTAACTTTTTCAATAATAATTCTGCTACCAATTCTGATGAAGCAGGGTTTTGACCTGTAATTAATAAGCCATCTTCTAATGCATAAGGGCTCCAATCTGCTCCTTTAGAGTATATTCCACCGTTTTCTTGTAACATATCTTCTACTAAAAATGGTACAACGTTTGTTAGTTGTACAGCTTCTTCTTCGGTATTACTAAAACCTGTTACTTTTTTCCCTTTTACGATAGGAGAACCGTCAACTTTTTTAGGATATTTTAATGCTGCTGGTGCATGACATACAAAAGCTACTGGTTTGTTAGCATTATAAAAACTTTCTATTAATGAAATAGATGATTTATCTTCAGCTAAATCCCATAAAGGACCATGACCACCTGGATAAAAAACTGCATCATAATCTGCTGCATTTACTGTTTCTAATTTTACTGTATTTTTAATAATATCTTTAGTTGCAGCATCGTTATTATATCTTTCAGTCGCGGGTGTAGAAAAGTCTGCCAATTCACTTTTTGGGTCAATTGGTGGTTGTCCTCCTTTTGGCGATGCAACAGTTACTTTTACACCTTTATCAACTAAAAAGTAATAAGGGCTTGCAAATTCTTCAATCCAAAAACCAGTTTTTTCTCCAGTTTTTCCTAAATCTTCGTGACTAGTTAATACAAATAATACGTTCATTGTTTTTTCTGTTTTATTATTAGTTTCAGTTGCTGCTGCATCTTCTGCTTTTGGTGTTTGCTTTTCATTTTTACAACTTGCAGCTGTAATTATTGTAAAAACTACCATTAAATATTTTATTGTTTTCATAATTTTTATGATTTTTTAATAACTCATTTCAACTATTTTTTCTACATCACTTGGTGTCACATTTTGGCGTTCTCCCATGCCTAACCATCCTCTATCCGTAAAACGTTTAGAAATAATTTGAGCGGTCCCTTTATAATCTTCAGTATATTCCGATAAGGTAGTTTTAATACCTAAAGAATGAAAAAAGGCGGTTGTTTTCTTAATTCCAGCCAATGCTTTTTCTTCAGGAGTACCTTCTGTAATATTCCAAACGCGTTCAGCGTATTGAGCTAATTTCTCTTTTTTACTTTCTAAATTATAGGTGTAATGACTTTCAGTAATAATTGCCAATGTACGTGCGTGATCTATACCAAATAGTGCAGTTAGCTCATGGCCCATCATATGAATCGCCCAATCAGATGGTACACCTTGTTGAATTAATCCGTTTAAAGCCATAGTGCAACTCCACATAAAATTAGCTGCTGCATTATAATTTGTTGGATCTTTTAATAAAGTAGGAGCAACTTCAACCAATGTTTGCAGTATGCTTTCAGCAAAACGATCTTGTAGTTTTGCATCTACTGAATAAGTCATGTATTGCTCTAAAACATGGGTAAATGCGTCTGCCAAGCCGTTTGCAAGCTGGCGCTGAGGAATTGATTTTACTACCTCAGGATCTAATATTGAAAACACAGGAAATAATCCAGGACCGCCCATCACTAATTTTTCTTTTGTTTCTCTGCGAGTAATTACGGCCCCCGAGTTCATTTCTGATCCTGTAGCTGGTAATGTAAGTACTGTTCCAAAAGGCATTCCTTCTAATGTACGTTCGCTGTTTTTAAGTATGTTCCAAGGTTCTTCACCTTTATACAATGCCGCAGCAGATAAAAATTTAGTTCCGTCAATTACAGAACCTCCACCAACAGCTAATAAAAAAGTAATTTTTTCTTCTTTAATTACTTTTAGAGCCTCTACTAAAACAGCATATTCTGGGTTGGCAGGAATACCCCCAAATTCAACAACATCAAATGTTGAAAGTCCTTTTTTTACCTGATCGTAAATTCCATTTGTTTTGATGCTTCCACCTCCATAAAGTAGCAATACTTTAGCGTTCTTAGGAATCTCATTTGTAAGATTTTCTATTTGGTTTTTACCAAATAAAATTTTTGTTGGATTTTTATATTGAAAATTATTCATAATATTGATTTTTAATATGTTATTTAAATTTTAACTAGCATTTTACCGCTGTTTTTACCATCAAAAAGATCTAAAAACGCTTGCGGAATGGTATCAAACCCTTCAACAATTGTTTCGGTATATTTTAGTTTACCTTCTGCCAACCATTGTGATAATTGTGCAATAGCTTCAGGATATTTTTCAGCATAATTGAAAACAATAAAACCTTGCATTAAAGCGCTATTTCTCACTAAAAAAGGTTGAACACTAATGCTTTTTGGCAATTCAGTGTTGTTATAAACTGAAATGGCACCACAAACAATAATACGTGCAAACTGGTTGATGTTTACTAAAACTGCATCAGAAATTGGACCTCCAACATTGTCAAAATAAATATCTACACCATTTGGCACCGCTTCCTTAATAGCAGCATTCATATCTTTGGTTGTTTTATAGTTAATAGCTTCGTCAAAACCAAGAGTCGATGTTAACATCGTTCCTTTTTCATCGGTTCCTGCTATGCCAATAACTTTACAGCCATATATTTTAGCAATTTGCCCAACAATACTACCAACGGCACCAGCAGCACCAGAAACAACAATTGTTTCGCCTTTTTTTGGTTTTCCTATTTCTGTTAAACCTAAAAATGCTGTTAAACCAGTCATTCCTAAAACACCTAAATACGTTGAAAGTGGAGCTTTTGAAGCATCTACTTTTAACAATCCTTCTCCATTAGATTTTTGAAACTCTTTCCATTCTAACATTCCAGATACGAAATCACCTTTTTTAAATGAAGGATTTTTAGAGTCAATTACTTCAGCAACAATACCTGATGTAATTGGCTTATGTAATTCAAAAGAAGGCACATATGATTTAGCATCACTCATTCTTCCTCTTAAATAAGGGTCAACAGATACATACGTTGTTTTTAATAATAATTCTCCTGTGGATATATTTTCTACTTCATTTGAAACAAATTTAAAGTCTGATAATTGAGGTTTTCCAACCGGTCTTTTCTCTAATAAAATTGTTTTGTTCATTGGTTTAATATTAATTATTCTATAACTGTTACTAAATCTTCAGTGCTTTTTCTAACCTTTTTTAGGTTTACCAACCAATCACTTTTTGTATTTCTGTAACCAATTGGAAGCATTACACAACTTCTTAACCCTTTTTCTCTTAATCCTAATATTTTATCAACTGCAGCTGGATCAAATCCTTCAATTGGCGTGGTATCAACACCTTCATAGGCTGCAGCAATAATAGCCGCGCTAAATGCAATATAGGCTTGTTTTGCAGCGTGATTAAAGTTTTCTTCTGCATCCTTTTGAGGATATGAACCTAATAGCATTTGACGGTAATTTTCCCAACCTTCATTTTTAAATCCACGAACCTCGTTAGTTAGGTCAAACATTTTGTTTATTCTTTCTTCGGTATAGGTATCCCAAGCTACAAAAACTAACAAATGAGAACAGTCAGTAATCATAGATTGGTTCCATGCTACTGGTCTGATTTCTTCTTTAATTGCTTGATTTTTTACTACAATTATTTCAAAAGGTTGTAAACCGCTTGATGTTGGAGCTAACCTTGCAGCTTCAATAATGTTAGCAATTTTTTCTTCAGAAACCTTCTCTCCATTCATTGCTTTTGCTGCGTATCTCCAATTTAATTTATCTAATAATTCCATATTTTTTATCTTAATTTACTTTTTTAGTTATTCTTTGTTTTTGATATTTCTTTTATATAATCTGATGTAATAATTTTTTCTGTTAAAGCTTTTGAATTTGCCAATATCACCATGGTATTTGCGATATCCTTCGCTTCCGTAATTTTATATTTTTTTAATTTTCCTATGAATAATGGTTGAATAATTTTAAAAAGAGTCAACCCAATTTTTTCTCCTATTCGGATTTCATTTCTGTTTCCACCTATAATTGATGGCTGTAAAATGTACGTATTTCCAATATTTTGTTGAAGAACATCTCGTTCCATTTCACCTTTTGTTTTGTTATAAAAAATATTGCTTTTTGCATTTGCTCCTAAAGCTGAAACCACTAAAAAGGTGTTAATTTGGTTTGCTTTTGCCAATTTTGCAGCATTTACAGGAATGCCGTAATCTATACTTTTATACAATTCTTTATTTGGAGTTTTTTTTGCAGTAGTTCCGATACAACAAAAAACTTCATCAGCAGTAAAATCATTTTTAAAGGTTTCTAATTCAATAACATTACCTATAAATTGCTTCACTTTTGAAGGTAACCCTGTAATTTTTTTACGTGAAAATAATTTTATAAGCTCGTAACGTTCATCTTCAATTAATAGTTGAAGTAATAAACTTCCGGTTAAACCTGTTGCGCCTAATACAATTGCTGTTTTTTTCATAACTTATAATTTTATACTATCCCAAGCTGATTGAAATGATTCTTCCAAATGCTTTTCATTCAAAACAAAATTACTTTTTTGATGCATACTTGTAAGAAAAGTTAATGGGTAAACACTGTAAGCATATAATAAATAAGGTGAAATCAGTTTAATAATGCCTTTTTGTTGACCTCGTTCCCACAATTCTAGCAAAGGCTGTAAATTTTTCAACCCTTCTTGTCTGCTTTTTTCATCAATCATTGGTGTATTATCACATTGCACTAAAAAATTGGATTCGTCAATATTTGTTAACCTGTAGGTTGCAATGTTGAGCCAAACTTGTTTAAAACTATCTTTAACACTTTGTTCTTTTTCAAAATTCTCAAATGCATAATTAAAAAATGCCGCCTTAGTTTCTAAATAAAGTTGATTGATTAGGTCTTGTTTATTTTCAAAATAAATATAAATTGTTGCAGGAGACATTTCAGCCATTTTTGCAATTTTAGACATTGGTGCCGCATGAAAGCCATTATTATTCACTAACTGAAGTGTAGCATTTAACAAGGCACAACGTTTTTTATCACATTTTTGTCGAATTGCCATACTTATAATGTTGATTTATTATGTGAAACTAAATTTTTTACTTTCCAAGCTATTGCAATTAATAGAAATTGAATTGGAAGTCTTATAAAAGCTGCTTTTTGACTTCCTATTGCAGGTGTGTCAGAAAATATATCCCATATGTGTATTGGTAAAAATAACAGCATAAGTATTAAAATTCCCCAAGCACCTATTTTTTCATATTTTTTAATGAATACTAAAACTCCAACTAATATTTCAACAAAACCCGAAACATATATAATAGGCATAATGAATGGAAGAAATTCAGGAACAAAAGGGATATAAAAATCAGGTTTTATAAAATGTTGAATCCCACCAAAGATTAAAAAAAAACCCAATACAATTTTTAAAATTGTCCATATTTTTTGTTGCATATTCTTCTTGTGCTTAAAATATTATGGTGCAAATATAAAAAAAATAATTCACAAAACGAACGTTCATTCTTTTTGTGAATATAAAATTATGTTAAAACTTAAAAAGAGTACTTTTGCACTATAATAAAAAGTATGATGGCAAAAGGGAAAAATAGCGAACAATTACATTCAAATAACAAACATAAGAATGGTTATAATTTTAATGACTTAAGTGAAGTGTATCCAGATTTAAAAGAATTTGTTTTTGTGAATCAATATGGTACTGATACCATAGATTTTGCAAATCCAAAAGCAGTAAAAGCAATAAATACAGCTTTATTATTTAAATATTATAATTTGACTTTTTGGGATTTCCCAGACGATAATTTATGCCCTCCAATTCCTGGACGTGTAGATTATATACATTATTTAGCTGATTTGTTAAATGCTTCCGGTATTGATGAAAATGTAAAAGTTTTAGATATTGGCATTGGTGCAAATTGTATTTATCCACTTTTAGGAAATGCCGAATATAACTGGCAATTTATAGGAACTGATATTGACAAAAAATCATTAGATCGAGCTCAAATTATTTTAAAAAAGAATAACCTTACTGAATTTATTCAACTAAAACAACAAACTGATTCCACCCAAATATTTAAAAGTATTATAAGTGAAACGGATAAATTTTCTGCAACCATGTGTAATCCCCCATTTTATAGATCTCAAGAAGATGCTATGCAAGCAAACGCTAGAAAATTAGAAGGATTAGGAAACAGAGATCATGTACAAACTAGAAATTTTAGTGGAAAACAACAAGAATTATGGTATAAAGGAGGAGAAAAAGCGTTTATTCATACCTATTTATATGAAAGTTCTATGTTTAAAACCAATTGTTTTTGGTACAGCACTTTAGTTTCAAAAAAGGAAAATGCAGAAAGTATGTATTCTTCTTTAAAAAAACTTGGTGCAACTGATATTAAAACAATACCAATGCACCAAGGTAATAAAGTAACACGAATTGTAGCCTGGACTTTCTTAAATAAAGATGAACAAAAGGAGTGGATTACCAAACCATAATGTAATACCTTTTTTGGTTAAAAATTCAAACTCAATTTATCATGAATTAAAAACCGTAGTTAATTCCAACTCCAATAACTTCTCTAACTTGAAAACCTTCAAAAGCGTTGTCATCATAAATAGTTTGGAATATAAAATTAGTTGATAAGTATTTATTAATTTTCATTACAATATTCATCGTGTAATCTAAGTCTATATTTTGTGGGTCTTCTAAATAATTTGAATACAATGTTATGCTATTTTCCATTGAAACATTTTCCATTATATCATATTTAGCATAACCTGAAGCATAGAAACCTAATTCTAATCGAGTGCTTTTCCCTTCTTCAACACCAAAATAAGCATCATTTGGTAAAGTAAAATCTTTATCAACTATGATTAATTTTGCAGTAGCTGGAGCAAAATTGAATTTTAAATTATCACTCTTTTTCCAAAGCATACCAGGTCCAAATGAAACATTTGCAGGAGAGAATAAGTTGGTGAATTCTGTTCTAATTTCTTTTCCATTTACATCTTTTCCGTAAACATACCCTTTTGCTAATTGAGTTTTAAAGTTTAAAAACGTAGAATAATACCAAAATCCTTTTGCTTTTTTACCTACCAAAGAATTAAATTCAAATCGGTCGTCTGTTTTCTTTTCAAATTCACTGTTTTTACTTTTTGTTAACCCATAAGAAGCTAATATTTTGTTATCCCAAGTTATATTGTCTTTTATATAATTGAAATCGTAATTGATTCCTAAATTACCTGCAATGTTATTTTCACCACCAGCAACCCAATCAGAAAAAGCAGATTGGTTGAATAGAAATGAAATATTTCCTGTTTTAGTCCATCCATTTTTTGGACCTTCTTCTTTTTCTTGCGAAAAAGTTATAGTGCTAATCAGCACAAATACAATTAATAGAATTACTTTTTTCATATTTATTTAGTTTAAAAATCAAAGTTAGCGAGATACGTTTATAAAATATTATTATACAACTAAAAAGGTACAAAAATAATTTGTTATTTTTTATAAAGTGGAACTGTAGAACAGGCTTCACCAAACATGATAGATTTGGCAATGGGTTGTAGTTTTTCTATAAGTTGAATGTAAGCCGTTTCAGGAATTGGTTTTTGAGCACAACCCTTTATTATAATTGGCTTATTTTTATACTCTTCAATATTAAAATTGGTAATAATTTCATGATAAATTGAAGTTTCTAAAGCTGTTAAATTTCCAACTACAATTTTTTTAGCAAAAGGAGATAAATAAGTTGTTATTAACATAAATGCCCAAGAAGGAATAATAGCATCACAAGAGCACATTAATGCAACATACTTATTATTGTATTGCTCCCAGTCATGATTTTTTAAATGATCACGAAATTCAGATTCTTTTACGATAAGTTCTTGAAACAGCCAGTTTTTTATATCAATACTTGTTCTAGCTCCTTGAGGATAAAAATCTTCAAGATCAATTGTTTTTAGTTGACTGTTGGCAACTCTATTTACAATTTCATTAGACATTTAAGAAAGTTTTTTAAAGGAATCCAAGTTCTAGTTTTGCTTCTTCACTCATCATATCTTGTGTCCATATTGGATCAAAGGTAATTTCAACTTCCGCACTTACTACTTCTTCAATTGTTTTAACCTTCTCTTCAATCTCAACTGGTAAAGTTTCAGCTACTGGGCAATTTGGTGAAGTTAAGGTCATTAATATTTTAACGTCGTTATTTTCACTAACCATAACATCGTATATTAAGCCTAACTCATATATGTCTACAGGAATTTCAGGATCATAAATAGATTTTAAAACCTCAACTATTTTAACACCTAATTCTTCTACGCGTTCACTACTCATTACTATAATCTTTGTTTATATTCATTCTAAATAAGTGCAAATATACATGAATTAACTTAATTTAGAATGAAATGCTAAGGCGTATAATTTAATTTGCTTAATCATAGAAACTAAACCATTTGCACGCGTTGGAGATAAGTGCTCTTTTAATCCAATTTCATCAATAAAATAAAGATCAGCATCTAGAATATCTTTTGGTTTTTGGTTGTTAAAAACACGTAATAAGATTGCAACAATTCCTTTAGTTAAAATAGCATCACTATCAGCTGTAAACTGAAGTTTATCATCATTAATTTCAGAATGCAACCATACTTTAGATTGGCAACCAACAATTAAATTATCATCTAATTTAAACTGTTCATTGATAAGTGGAAGTGATTTTCCAAGATCAATTATATATTCATAACGTTCCATCCAATCTTCAAACATGGAAAACTCATCTATAATTTCTTCTTGTATTTCTTTGATAGTCATTTTTTAAACTTATTTTTGCAAAAATAAACACATCGATTGTTTAAAAAAAATATAAACACAAATAATGCGTAATAAAATATACGCGGAAATTAAAATTAGATGAATAAATTACTAGTTGTAGGTACGGTTGCTTTTGATGCTATTGAAACTCCGTTTGGTAAAACGGATAAAATTTTAGGAGGAGCAGCAACGTATATTTCGCTTTCAGCTTCACAATTTGGAGTAAATTCAGGAATTGTTTCTGTAGTTGGTGGAGATTTTCCAAAATCATATTTAGAAAAATTAAACGCCAAAAATATAAATACAGATGGTATTGAAATAATTGAAGATGGTAAAACATTTTTTTGGAAAGGACTTTACCATAACGATTTAAATACACGTGATACTTTAATTACAGATTTAAATGTATTAGCAGATTTTAATCCAGTAGTACCACAACAATTTATAGATACCGACTTTTTAATGTTAGGAAATTTACATCCTGCAGTTCAAATGTCAGTGATAAATCAAATTCCTGTTCGACCAAAATTGGTTGTATTAGATACTATGAATTTTTGGATGGATAATACATTAGATGAATTGATGGAAGTTATTGCTAAAATTGATGTAATCACTATTAATGACGAAGAAGCTCGTCAACTTTCAGGTGAATATTCTTTAGTAAGAGCGGCTCAAAAAATTCATAAAATGGGACCTAAATTTGTGGTAATTAAAAAAGGAGAGCACGGTGCATTATTATTTAATAATGGAGATGTATTTTTTGCTCCTGCGTTACCATTAGAAGAAGTTTTTGACCCAACAGGTGCAGGAGATACTTTTGCTGGTGGTTTTATTGGCCACATTGCAAAGACAGGAGATATATCATTTGATAATATGAAAAGAGCCGTTATATCAGGTTCAAATTTAGCTTCATTTTGCGTAGAAAAATTTGGAACAGAACGAATGGAAAATTTATCAAAAGAAGAAATTCAAGAACGACTATTACAGTTTAAACTATTAACACAATTTGATATTGAGTTAAGTTAAAATGAATTCCGCCAGCGTGCGGAATTTTTTATTTAATTTTACAACTAATACTACTAAAAAATGAGCGACTCTATTAAGCATGAATGTGGAATTGCAATGGTTCGATTATTGAAACCTTTACAATTTTATAAAGATAAATATGGCTCTGCATTTTATGGTTTAAATAAAATGTATTTGTTAATGGAAAAACAACACAATCGCGGCCAAGATGGTGCGGGTTTAGCAAGCATAAAATTTAATGTTGATCCAGGAACAAGATATATAAGCAGAGTTCGTTCAAATGAATCTCAGCCAATTCAAGATATTTTTGCACAAATAAATGGGCGTTTAAATGAGTTAAATGAAACTTTTCCCGATAAAATTAATGATGTAGAATGGCAAAATAATAATGCTCCATATTTAGGAAATTTATTTTTGGGTCATGTACGCTATGGTACTTTTGGGAAAAACAGCATTGAAAGTGTACATCCGTTTTTGCGCCAAAGTAATTGGATGCATAAAAGTTTATTAGTTGCTGGTAATTTTAATATGACCAATTCAAAACGCTTGTTTAACGATTTGGTTGAAATTGGGCAACATCCAAAAGAAATGACTGATACTGTTACGGTGATGGAAAAAATAGGTCATTTTATTGATGATGAAGTTGCTAAATTGTACGTAAAAATTAAAGAAGAAAAAGGTGTTGGTAAAAAAGAGGCTTCACCGTTAATTGAAAAACGCATAAACCTTAAAAAAATATTAAAAAAATCTGCTAAAAATTGGGATGGCGGTTATGCAATGGCTGGTTTATTAGGTCATGGAGATGCATTTGTACTTCGTGATCCGGCTGGGATTAGACCCGCATTTTATTATAAAGATGATGAAGTTGTTGTGGTAGCTTCTGAACGCCCCGTAATACAAACTGTTTTTAATGTTGCTATTGATGATGTTCATGAAATTGAAAGAGGACACGCCTTAATTATTAAGCGCAATGGAAAAGTAACAATTGATAAAATTAAAGAGGAATTACCTCAAAAATCTTGCTCGTTTGAACGTATTTATTTTTCAAGAGGTAGTGATGCCGATATTTATACAGAACGAAAAAATTTAGGAAAATTTGTATTTCCTCAAATATTAGAAAAGATAAATAATGACATAAAAAATACAGTGTTTTCATTCATTCCAAACACTGCTGAAACTTCTTTTTATGGAATGCGTGAAGCCGCTGAAGATTTTTTAAATCAGCAAAAAGCAGAAATTATATTAAAAGGGCAACGAAGTTTATCTGTAGAAAAAGTAAAAGAAATTTTATCAGAAAGACCACGAATTGAAAAACTAGCCATCAAAGATGCCAAGTTGCGTACTTTTATAGCTGACGATAGTAGTAGAGACGATTTAGTAGCGCATTTATATGATGTAACCTATGGAATTGTTCAGCCAAGTGATAACTTAGTAATTATAGATGATAGCATTGTTAGAGGAACTACTTTAAAGAAAAGTATTATTAAAATTTTAGATCGATTAAATCCTAAAAAAATCATCATTGTGTCATCTGCGCCACAAATTCGTTATCCAGATTGTTATGGAATTGATATGGCAAAACTAGGTGATTTCATCGCTTTTAGAGCTACATTAGAATTACTGAAAGACACCAACCAATATCATATCGTTAAAGAAGTTTATACAAATTGTAAAAACCAAAAGCATTTACAAGACACTGAAATACAAAACTCAGTTACTGCAATTTATGCACCGTTTACTGATACTCAGATTTCAGATAAAATTGCTACAATGTTAAAAACTGAAACTATTAATGCTGAAGTTGAAATTTTATATCAAACAGTCGAAAACTTACATAAAGCATGTCCAAATCATTTAGGTGATTGGTATTTCACTGGCGATTATCCAACTCCAGGAGGAAATCGTGTTGTAAATGATGCTTTTATTAATTTTTATGAAGGAAGCGACGCAAGAGCCTATTAAATTTATCTAAAATACAACCATCTTGAAAGATATCCTTTTTATTACGCCGCCATTTACACAATTAAACACGCCATATCCGGCTACGGCATATTTAAAAGGGTTTTTAAATACTAAGAAGGTATCTTCATTTCAAATGGATTTAGGTATTGAAGTAATTTTAGAACTTTTTTCGAAGAAAAGACTTCAGGAAGTATTCAATATTGCTTTTGAAAATGAAAGATTAAGTTCTTATAATTCACAAAGAATTTATACGTTAAGAAACGAATACTTAAAAAACATTGAACCCGTATTAGCTTTTTTACAAGGAAAAAATCAAACGTTTGCTCGTCAAATTTGTAGTGATAATTTTCTTCCCAAAGCTTCAAGATTTGAACAATTAGAAGATTTAGATTGGGTTTTTGGTTCCATGGGAATTCAAGATAAAGCGAAACATTTGGGCACCTTGTTTTTAGAAGATTTATCAGATTTTATAGTAGAGTGTATTGATGAAAATTTCGGATTTAGCAGATATGCTGAACGCTTAGGGAAAAGTGCCAATAGTTTTAATGAATTGTATGAAAGTTTACAAGAAGAACCTTCATATATTGATACCATTACTTTAAAAATTTTAGAAGATAAACTACAAGAAATTCAGCCTAAATTGATTTGTATTTCTGTGCCATTTCCAGGAAATTTATACAGCGCTTTTCGTTGTGCTCAATTTCTAAAAGAGAAGTACCCTGATCTAAAAATTTCAATGGGTGGTGGTTTCCCAAATACTGAATTAAGAAGTTTAACAGATGTTCGTGTTTTTGATTTCTTCGATTATATTACATTGGATGATGGAGAATTACCTATAGAATTATTACTTTCAAACGTATCAAATTCTACTTCAACTAATCCAGATCTTAAACAGTTTAAAAGAACTTTTTTCAAGGAAGATTATAAAGTAGTTTACAACAATTTATCTTCAAAAAAAGATTACAATCAAGCCAATTTAGGAACTCCCGATTATTCTGATTTATTGCTTGATAATTATATTTCAGTAATTGAAATTGCAAATCCAATGCATAGCCTTTGGAGCGATGGACGCTGGAATAAACTTACCATGGCACATGGTTGCTATTGGGGAAAATGTACTTTTTGTGATAT
>NZ_CALAEQ010000027.1 GCF_937891065.1 uncultured Lutibacter sp.
ATAAAAACACAAAGGATGCTATTGAAATGATAAATATTTAGTAACATATTCACTACCAAGTTTTAATAGGTTGTTTTTAGTTTTAAAAGAGAATTCAAAATTTTGATGAATACTTTCCTTAAATATGTTAACAAATTAAACATTAGTGCTGGATTGATTTTTTTTAGCAACTTTGTACTTCTTAATTATTTAATGAATGACCCAAAATAGCCTTCCAATTTCAAACAATAATGAAAAAGAACAATTGTTATTGAAAGCTCAAATTAATCTTTTAGAACATGAATTGAATGTGATTGAGCAAAAGATAAGTTCTTTTGAAGCGATACTTAGGTCTCATCTAACAAATTTATTGATTGAAGAACAAGAGTTAACGGTACTTTATAAAAAACTACAAAAGGCAAAAAAAGAGAAACGTTTAGCTCAAAAAAAGAAAGGTAAAAAATTTAAAGAAGTTGCAGGATTAAAAGTAATTATTGATAAAAATAAGGCTGATAATAATACAGACCAACAAAAAGAAAAAAAACGATTGTATAGAGAAGCAATGCTGTATGTTCACCCAGATAAATTTTCAATGAATGAAGGGAAAATTGACATTGCTACAGAAATAACCACTAAGCTAATTGAAATATACCAAACTGGCAGTTTAGAAGAAATTCAAAATTTCCATACACATATTTTTAGCGGGAATGCACTTATGGAGTTTATGAAGCCAACTTCAGTTACTATAGACTTAACAAGAAAAGATATTTATTTGCAAAAAGAATTAGAGCAACTTAAAATACAGTTGGAAAATGTTAGAACGAAACACATTTATAAAGTTTTAACTGAATATGAAAATCCGATGATATTTATTGATGAGCTTAAAGAGTATTATACGGATCGTATTTTTAAACTAAAAAAACGTACAAGAAAGGCAAACTTGTTCGATTTATAATATGTTAAAGTGAGTTTCATCAATAAAGCATAAGATCTGAATATTCAAAATTGTAATCCAAAGTTGATTTCAATTTTTCAGAACTTATAATTTTATATTCATTTAGTGAGTTTTCATTAAATTGAGTGTTTTTATTTCCTAATTTAAGATTTTCTTTAGTATAAAAATCTCTCCTTTTAGGATGTGAATCAGCACAAGCATTAAGTATTGTATCCCAAACATTTTTTAAAATTAGTTGTTCAATAATTTTAATGCAATCATCTCTATGTATTAGATTTACAAATCCTTCAGGGTTTTCCATTTTTTTATTTAATGGAATAAAATTACTGGGTTTTCTGTTGTAACCAAATAATCCTCCAAATCGAATAATGGTAGTTTTAATTTTTTTATTTTCAATAAGTAATTTTTCAATATGAAGTAATTGAGTATTTTTAGTACTAGATTCTTCTGTTACTATTTGGTTTGAATTTTCATAAACTGAAGTAGAACTAACAAATATTACTTTTTTTATATGAGATGTTTCAATGCGTTGCAATAATTTTTTATTGTCATTAATATTTTTTGATGTTATAGCAATAATTAAAATTTCGGAATTTAAAAAGCCAGATATATTGTTGTCTAAATTACTAATATCAATTAAATAGGGAGTGATACCTTCTGATTTTAGTTTGTCTAATTTGCTAATAGAAGTAGTAGAACCATAAACAACATAACCTTCACTTGCTAGTTTTGAAGCTAACGGCAGACCTAACCACCCACATCCTAGTATGCTAATTTTTGGTTTCATATCTTATCTTACCTTATTTTATTGTTTTGTGATTTTCAAAAATTATAAGTTCTAATTTATTTTAAGCTCAGCATCTAAAATTTCTTTCACCGCTATTTGATAATTACGTATGTTACTTGCCTTTTTAATCTTTTTTAAAGCTTTCTTAGGGTTTGAAAATAGCGTTGCAAAATATTCCCAGAGATGGTACATTTTTAATAGCAAATGAGATGCACCAGATAAAGATTCACTATAACCTTCAAAAAGAGTGTCATGAAACTCTTTAAATAGTTCAATTTTCTTTTTAGGATAATTTGAAGTGTTATTCTTTATCATACTTGGTAAAAAAGGATTGGAAATTAGCCCTCTTCCAATCATCCAATGGTCTATACTTGGAAATCGTTCTTGCATTTCTTTAAATTTTGCAACAGAAGTAATATCACCATTGTAATAAAGTTTATGATTTGTTGTGTCTATACACTTTTGAAAAGCATTTAAATCTACACCTCCTTTATAAAGCTGTTTTCCCAAACGTGCATGAATTGCAATATTTTTAATTGGGTATTTGTCCAATATTGGTAGTGCCTGAAGAATTTCGTCACTATTTTCGTATCCTAAACGCATTTTCATTGAAACAATAATATCAGATTCTTGCTGAACTTTATGAAGAATGCTATTTATTTTTTCAGGTTGACTAATTAGACCAGAGCCCATTCCGCATTTTGTAACCATAGGATATGGACAGCCTAAATTCCAATTTAATTCTTTATAACCAAATTGTTGAACATATTTAGCTACAAACAAAAATTCATCAGCATCATTTGTTATAACTTGTGGAATAACTTCTATTCCGATATTATTTTCAGGAAGAAGATCTCTTTCATAAGCTGGTTTAACTGTAAGCTTTCCATTTAATCTTATGTACGGTGAATAAAAGGTGTCAATTCCTCCAAAAAAGTTATTGAAGGCATTTCTAAACCTAAAATCTGTAAATCCTTGTAGCGGTGATGAAAGTAATGTAAAACTCATATAATTTTTGCAGTTGCGTAACTTTATTATAATTTAAACTGTTAAGTTTTTTCTATCAATTTATGTTATTAAATTCGTGTTCTTGTAACTAAATTTTTTTACAAATTATTAAAAATAGCGGATACTTTCTAATTTCACCTTCCAATTCTTTTTCTATAATATAGCTTATGTTATAATATTCAATCTTAAAACCATTTCTAGTTAAAATATTGCTTAATTCGTTTTTGTCAAATCCGTTATGTCCATCAAATTCAGAATGTTCTTTATGAAAAGAACCATCTTCTTTAACTAAATCTGCGATACACAAATATCCATCAGTTTCTAACAAAGAATGAAATATATTAGAGACCTTATTTAAATCATGAATGTGATGTAAAGTCATTAATGAATAAATCGCGTTAAATTTACCAATATCTAAGTTGTCTTCAAGCAGGTCAACTAAAAGTGGTTTGAAGTTAGTTAACGATAAGTTTTTAATTTTATCTTGTAAAACTTGTATCATTCCTTCTGAATTATCAGCAAGTGTAATTGTTTCAAAAGCATCTTTTAATTGATAACTCAATAAACCTGTACCACAACCAAATTCTAACGCATTGTCACTTGGTTTAGGTTTAATATATTCAATAATTTCTTTAGCGAAAATTTCAGCTCTTTCAACTTTCATAGGGTTGTTATCCCAATCTTTAGCTTGTTTGTCAAAATGTTTCATGTTTCTTTTTTTAGGGCATTGAAAGAGATGCAAATTTATTATGAATTATTAAAATAAGCCCACCAAAAAGTGCAACCACCATTATTAAACGTATTTCTATGTGCAAAGCTAAGTAAAAGTAACAATACATTTGTAAGAATTAGTACAGTGAAAAATTCATCACGAAATATTTTTTTATGTCTTTTCTGAAATTTGCAAAGTTGTAATTGAAAAATAACTTTCATAAACCGTAGAAATTTGATAAATCTTTTAAAAAACTTCACATCAAAATTAATGTAACTAACAGTAAACTGCGTTTTATGTCAAAAATTAAAAAAAAGAAACCAACTTCACTTTCTCATGATAGGGACACTATAGAAAAACTTTGTAAGAAGTTAGGGACTCCTTATTAAAAGGAGCAACCACCAAACGGGACGGCTTCGATACACTTTATGAACAAGCTACAGAGTAAGAAAGAAGAAAAGAAGTAAATTAAAAGATGACCTCGTTTTTTTAATTGATTCATATTTATTCGATTTAACTGCTTTTCAACTATTACAACAATAGCTATTCCCGCTGTATTATTACTTGTTATTCTCAGGTTTATTTCGTAAATTAATAGCTGTTTAACCTCCATTAGTATAATATATATGAAATCAAAACACCTAAATATATACAATCTTCCTTTAACTGAAGAGACTTATGATGAGTTGATAAAAGCGTTGAAGCTTGGAAAATTAAAATGGAAAAGCCTATCAAAAGAATTACAAGATGCTTATCACAGTTTTGAAAAAGATAAAAAGGAAACGGATTTTGAAAAGCAAATGCATAAAATATCAAGTGGTTCATGTGATTATGATACGCCAATTTGACCTGCTAATACAATTATAAAATATATAAAAATGGGAACAGGAAAAGAGAAACCAACATCAGTTTTCCGCAACAGGGACAGCATGGAAAAACTTTGCAAGGAATTTGGTATTCCATTTTCAAAAAACACACAGCAAGAAGGTATGACTTCAATACATTTTATAAATAAATCTAAGGGAGAGCAAAAATTATAAGACAATGACCGACAAAATAAGAAAGAGGAAACCTCAGAAATATCTAAACAACTTTCACAAGGAATCGGCAGAAAAAATATTAACAGCAATCCAAGAATCGAAGAACTTAGAGATAGATTGGGAGAAGGAATTGAAGCAGTAGATAATAAACGCAAGAGACGATTAACTCACCACGAAATAGATTAGGAACGAGTTTAATACACTGTATGAATATGCCAAGAGTAAGAAAGAAGAAAGAAAGTAAATTAAAGATATGACCTCGCTAATTAAATTCGGGCAATATGTGTACGTTACCATCGGTAACGAAAAAGTTTAACACAATTGGAGTTGCCCCTGAAGGTGTTTAGCAAACCGAATCAGGAGTATATAGGTCGATTAGAACGTGGTGTTGCAGAAATTTCCTACAGCAGATAAAATTATGCTCGCCTTGAACTCTGAATTGGAGTTTAGTCAATATGAAAGTGTTACAGTATTTCACGGAATACCATAGTTGTAAATCATTTAAAAATTATCAATAGTTGATTTTAATTGATTAATTAATCTTTTTTAATTATCAGTTAACTGAATTAAACTAATTATATTTAAAAATAATGATTTATTACTTCTTATAGGGTATTATTTTAAATTAGCAATTTACACCCTCTCAACGATGTGGTTTCTTTATTTACTACCATAATAGATTTTTCACTTGTTAAAATAATGTTAAATAGTACTTTGTTTTGCACAGTACTGTAACAACTTGTTAAAACATCCGTCTCTTAAATATACTAACAAACTAAAACATATTATTATGACAACTTTAAATCAAAAAACAGTAACAGAAAACAAACCAAAATTAATATCTGTAAATTTTTCAAGTACTAAAAGATTACAATGGAGTAAATATAGAAGATACACTTGTTAAAGCATACAAAAACTTACTTAAAAAATTATAAAAACAAATTTAAAACTACTAATTATGAGAAAACTTATGTTAACGGCTTTGGCCGTAGTTATTGCAACAACAACTTTATTGGCAAGTAATGTAAACCCTGATGAATCTAATAAAAACATTAAAAGTCAAATACAAAAATTATTCGATGCAACTGATTTTCATTTTAATGAAGATGTTACATTAGAAATAGTGTTTACATTTGATTCAGCAGATGAAATTATTGTATTAAAGGTTGATTCAACAGATAGTGATGTACTAGAATATGTTCGAGAAAATTTAAACCATAAAACTATTTCAAATCCTGGAATAAAAGGTAGACATTATATGATTCCTTTAGTAATTAAAAAAGGATAATTAAAAAAGCTCAAAGCCATTTCATTTAGTTGAAGTGGCTTTTTTATTTTGTTTGAAGCACTTATAATCTATCCACAATAGAGCTAAAGAACTCACTGCCTATTGACTGCCTGATATGAAATAATATGATATTGAATTAATATGATAAAAAAAAAAGCTCTCAATTTCTTGAAAGCTTTATTATCATTAGTGACCTCGACAAGATTCAAACTTGTAACCTCTTGAGCCGTAATCAAGTGCGCTATTCAGTTGCGCCACGAGGCCGTTTTGAGGGTGCAAATATACTATTTTTTAATTATTTCACAAACTATTTTTTGTAACAAAATATCGCCATCCAATAATAGCCATTTGCCATTTTTTTGCTTTTGCCATATTTAATCTTTTTTTGCTAAAACTGGGTAGAATAATTTTATTGATTTTAGCTAATAACCTAAACAATTGTTTTTTCATGATGTAAAAATAATGAATTAAAAAAACCCTACAAAATGTAGGATTTAATTTTAAATA
>NZ_CALAEQ010000028.1 GCF_937891065.1 uncultured Lutibacter sp.
TAGTATATTTTAATATTTATTATTTAATACCAAAATTTATTTTAACCAGAAAATTTAAACGCTATGTTCTTTTTCTGTTTTTATCACTACTCCTATTATATTGTATAAGAACCGGTTTAAATTTTTTATTAGTAACAAAAAATATTTGGCCAGAAGCGGATGGCATGCAACAAGCATTTACATTTAACCATATTATTGCCGTAATTTTGGGAGAATTGTATGTGGTAGCTTTGGCTTCTGCCATAAAATTAACGTTTGATTGGATTTATGAAAAAAGACGCGCTGAAGATTTACAAAAAATACAATTAAGTACTGAACTTGATTTTTTAAAATCTCAAATTCAACCACATTTCTTCTTTAATACTTTAAATAATTTATACGCATTAACGCTTCAAAAATCAGACAATGCTCCAAATGTAGTTTTAAAATTGTCTGACATTATGCAATATGTTTTGTATGATGTAAAAGAACCTCTTATTAGTTTACACGATGAAATTAACTACATTCAAAATTATTTGGACCTTGAAAAATTACGATATGGAGATATTGTTGATTCTAAAATAACTATTTCAGGTATTATAGAAGATGTTAAAATACCTCCATTGCTTTTTTTGCCATTTATAGAAAATTGTTTTAAGCATGGTGCACAAGAAAATGAATCTATTGAAGTGCATATTAAATTTGAAATTAAACCAAATAAATCACTTAAATTTTGTGTTAAAAATACTTTTGTGCATTTAAATGAAACTAACAAAAAACATGGTATTGGAGTAAAAAATGTAAAAAGAAGATTGCAATTGTTGTTTAATAATAACTTTAAATTAAAGACCTTTGTAAAAAAGCAACACTATTTTGTAAAATTAAAAATACCTATTCAATGAAAATAAAATGCATTATTATTGATGATGAGCCTTTAGCAATTTCGGTTATTCAAAATCATTTAGGTGAATTTCAAAATATAGACTTAATTGCTACATTCAATACGCCAATTGCAGCTTTGTCGACCATTGAAACCAATGAAATTGATGTTATTTTTTTAGATATTAATATGCCAAAAATGAGTGGTTTAGAGTTTTTAAGAACACTCAAAAACAAACCACACATTGTTATTACAACTGCATATAGAGAATTTGCTGTTGAAAGTTTTGATTTAGATGTGTTGGATTATTTAGTAAAACCAATCCCCTTTGGAAGGTTTTTAAAGTCAATTAATAAAGTTCAGGCAAGAATAAATTTAGAAAAAGAAAAACTGACAGATATTGTTATTAAAGAGGAACCTTTTATTTTTTTAAAAGTTGATAAAAAAATGATGAAAATTAAACTGAACGATATTTTATATATTGAAAGTTTAAAGGATTATATAAAAATTTTCACAATAACAGAAAACTATCTTGTTCATAAATCTATGACCAGTATTTCAGATGAATTACCTAATGATAATTTTTTAAGAATTCATAGATCCTATACAATTGCCATTAATAAAATTACTTCGGTAGAAGGAAACTCAATTGAAATTGATAAAAAGAGAATTCCAATTGGCCGAAACTACTTAGTTCAAGCAAAACAAAAAATATTTAATAGCACTGATTTTGCGGATTAATTGATGTCAAATAATCCATTAATGTATAATTAAGTTTAATTCAGCTATATTTTTATGTTGACTATAGAAAATTATTTCTACTAGCAATTATTAGTAGTATCTTAGAAAAATATTTTTTAACCAAACATTTTAACAACTATGTCATCTTCTACACACCTCAACTCCAATAAAAAAACATTAATACCAATTATAATTATTGCTGGGTTATTTTTTATCTTCGGATTTGTAACCTGGATAAATGGAGCTTTAATTCCATTTATGAAAACGATTAATGAATTAACTGATGCGCAATCATACTTAGTAGCTTCAGCATCCTATATTTCTTTTGTAGTAATGGCTTTGCCAGCATCCTACATTATCAATAAAATTGGCTATAGAAAAGGGATGTCTTTAGGTTTAATTGTGATGGCTGTAGGAGCATTAGTTTTTATTCCGGCTGCAGAAGCAAGAACCTATTGGGTATTTTTAACTGGTATTTTTATTCAAGGAATAGGAATGACATTATTACAAACTGCATCTAACCCATATATAACAATATTAGGACCTATAGAAAGTGCAGCTAAGCGTATTGCAATAATGGGAATAGCGAACAAAGTTGCAGGTGCTCTAGGTTCACTTATTTTTGGAGCTATTTTATTGTCTGGTATTGATGAAATTAAAGATAAACTGAGTTTTGTTTCAATTGAAGAAAAAGACCAGTTATTAAATACAATGGCTGATAGTGTTGTAACACCGTATATTGTTATGGCAGCGGTATTATTTGTCTTGGGAATTTTAATTAGAAAAGCGCCATTACCACATGTTGAAGCTGAACCAATAGAAGAAGCTAAAGATGGTAAAACTACAAAAACAAGTATTTTTCAATTTCCTCATTTGTGGTTAGGGGTGCTAACACTTTTTGTATACGTTGGAGTTGAAGTAATTGCAGGAGATACTATTATTGCTTATGGAATTTCTTTAGGTTTTCCCGCTGCCGATGCTAAATTTTTCACAACATTAACTTTAATGGCAATGGTTGTAACGTATGCGTTAGGTGTGGTATTAATTCCTAAATATATAAGTCAGACTTTTGCTTTAAAAATAAGTGCAATTTTAGGTATTGTTTTTACTTTTTTAATTGTGTTTACTTCAGGATTTACTTCAGTACTGTTTGTTGCAGCCTTAGGTGTTGCAAACGCATTGGTTTGGCCAGCAGTTTGGCCTTTAACTTTAAAAGGATTAGGTAAATTCACTAAAACAGCTTCCGCATTATTAATTATGGCAATTGCAGGTGGTGCAATTATTCCACCTTTATACGGAAGTTTTGTTGACGGAAATAAAGCGAAGTTAATTGTTCAAGGAATGAGCGAAGCTGCAGCTGCAGCGGAAGCATCTACATCGGGATATTGGATCTTATTGCCTTGTTACCTTATTATTTTATACTATGCAATGGCGGGCCACAAATTGGGATTAAAAAAAGATTAATTAATTTAATATGGTAGCTAAAAGATTAATTGCGCTTGATGTTTTAAGAGGTTTAACCATTGCTCTTATGATTATGGTAAACAATCCAGGTAGTTGGAGTTATGTTTATCCACCATTGCGTCATGCAAAATGGCATGGTTGTACTCCAACCGATTTGGTTTTCCCTTTTTTCTTATTCATTGTTGGAGTTTCTATGTGGTTTTCTTTCAAAAAATATGGAGAGGGACTTACAAAAAGTGGACTTTTAAAAGTATTAAAAAGGTTTTTAGTGATTTTTTTATTGGGACTCTTTTTAAATGCTTTCCCTAAATTTAATTTTGAACATTTAAGATTTTTTGGTGTACTCCAGCGAATTGCCATTGCTTATGCAATTGGAGCAATTTTATGTATGCAATTTAATTACAAGCAATTATTCACAGTGTTTGTTGTTATTTTGGCAGGCTATTGGGGGTTGCTTTATTTTGGTGGCTCTGGCTCTGGTGATGTTTACAGTTTAACTTCTAATGTTGTAGGTAAAGTCGACTTACTATTATTTGGTGAAAATCACATTTATAAAGGCTTTGGAATCCCTTTTGACCCGGAAGGATTATTGTCAGCAATTCCTTCAGTGGCGACAGTTATATTAGGTTATTTTACTGGTAGAATTATTGAAAATTCAAACGAGGTTATTGTTGCCATTAAAAATATGATAAAGTACGGAGTTACAATTGCAATTGTTGGTTGGTTTTGGGGGTATCTATTCCCAATTAATAAGCCGTTATGGACTAGTTCTTATGTGCTATATACAGGAGGTTTAGCAATGTTGTTTTTGGCTTTTTTGTTATGGATTATTGATGTAAAGAAAATGAGTAATTGGTCAAAACCATTTATTCATTTTGGAACAAACCCACTATTTATTTTTGTGTTTTCAGGAATTTATGTGAAGACAATAATTTACTTGGTAAAATTAACAAATTCAGAAGGAGAAATAGTAACAGGTTATAGTTATTTATATACTCATATTTTTGTTCCTATTGCTGGAAATATGAATGGTTCTTTACTATTTGCTTTAAGTCACATTATTTTCTTTTGGTTGCTAACCTATATATTATATAGAAAGAAAATATTTATTAAGATATAGAACAAAAAAAACCTCGCAATTTGCGAGGTTTTTTTATCACTTAAAGTGAAATATTATACTAATGAAACTCTTTTAAAGTCTGTAACGGTTACTCCAATAGTTTTCACATATTCAGCAACAGTTATTTTATCATCTTTAATAAAGTTTTGATCAAGTAGAC
>NZ_CALAEQ010000029.1 GCF_937891065.1 uncultured Lutibacter sp.
TATACTAATCTTTCTTTTAGCTCTTTTTGTAAATTGTAGTGAAGAAACAACCAGTTTAGTAGGAACAGGCAACATTACTGGTAGAGTTGTTGAGGCATTGAGCTTTAATCCAATTGAAAATGCTAAAGTAACTTTAAGCCCTACAAATAATACTGTTTTTACGGATGTAGATGGTTATTTTGTTATGAATGAAATCGAAGAAGGTGATTATTCGGTAAGCGTTGCTAAAGAAGATTATTTGACATCATATAAACCTGCTACTGTTACTGCAGATTTAGAAGTAAATGTAATATTTGAAATGGAAGATAATAATGCATTAAATAAGCCACCTTCTACTCCAGTATTAATTACTCCTGAAGATGGAAGCGAAAATTTAGAACTTTCAGTTGAACTAATTTGGAGATCGCTTGATCCAGATGAAGATGTTTTAAATTATAGACTTGAAATTAAAAATGATATTAATAACGACATTATTTCAATTGAAAGCATTATAGATACTACTTATGTGATTTCAGATTTAAAATATGGAACTAAATATTTTTGGCAAATAGCAGCTTCGGATGATATTAATGAAGAAATATTAAGCCCTGTTAATACTTTTAAAACAAAATATGATCCAGATAATAGATATTTATATGTAAAAAAAGGTGTAAACAATAATAATATAATTTATTCCGCTAATTTCAATGAGACTGAAGGTGAGTTAGAGAATGAAGTTAAATTAACTACTGAAGATCAAAATAGCTGGAGACCAAGAAAAAATCAGGCAGCTAACTTAATTGCATTTTTAAGAACAACTAATAATGAAACCCATTTATTTACCATGAATCAGGATGGTTCAAATGTTTCGCAAGTAACATCAGCAATTGCTGTTTCAGGTTTCAATCTTAATGAAGTTGATTTCTCGTGGTCTTCAAATGGAGATCGATTGATATACCCTCATTATAATAAATTGTATGTAATAAATAAAGATGGTAGTGGATTGCAGCAAATTTATCAAACAACAGACGGTAGTTTTATTACCGAGTGTGATTGGAGTAATGATGAAAGTATGGTAGCCATAAAAATAAATGATATTGCAGGCTATAATGCTTCAATATTAACAATTGACTTGGATGGTAATGTATTAAGAACAATTGTTTCTGACGTTCTTGGTGCAGTTGGTGGTCTAAATATTTCTGTAGATAATAAATTGTTATTATATACTTTAGATGTATCTGAATATCAAAACGCTGATAATAGACAATTAGATACACATATTTTTATTTATAATTTTAATACAACTATTTCAACAGATATTTCTTCAGGTAAGGTTGCTGGAACTATAGATATTGATCCCCGTTTCTCACCAAATGAAGCTGAGGTTATTTTTGTAAACACTTCCAATGATGGAGTTTCAACCAAATCTATTTATAAAATGAATGCTATTGATGATACCGATAGAACACAATTATTTATGAATGCAACTATGCCAGATTGGGAGTAATTTACAAGATTTAATAAAAAAAACCGAATGAAATAACATTCGGTTTTTTTATGTTTCTTAAATTAAAAAAGATAAATTACTTTTGCATCATATCAAAATATAGTAATTATGAGCTCAGAGATAAGTAAAAGATATAGTCAAAGAGGTGTTTCAGCTTCAAAAGAAGATGTACATAAAGCTATAAAAAATGTAGATAAAGGATTATTTCCGAAGGCATTTTGTAAAATAGTCCCAGATTATTTAACAAATGATGAAGAATATTGTTTAATAATGCATGCAGATGGAGCAGGAACAAAATCGTCTTTGGCCTATATGTATTGGAAAGAAACAGGAGATATTTCTGTATGGAAAGGAATAGCTCAAGATGCTCTAATTATGAATATAGATGATTTAATTTGTGTTGGCGCTACAGAAAACATTATGCTGTCATCTACAATTGGACGTAATAAAAACTTAATTACAGGTGAAGTACTTTCTGAAATCATAAATGGTACTGAAGAATTATTAAAAGATTTAAAAAAGTTTGGTGTTGAAATTCACTCAACTGGTGGAGAAACTGCCGATGTTGGGGATTTGGTTCGAACCATAATAGTTGATTCTACTGTAACAGCAAGAATGAAAAGAGAAGATGTTATTGACAATGCAAACATTAAACCAGGAGATGTAATTGTTGGACTGGCTTCTTTTGGGCAAGCAACCTATGAAAGTGAGTACAATGGAGGTATGGGATCAAATGGATTAACATCTGCTCGTCATGACGTGTTTCATAAATATTTGGGTGAGAAATACCCAGAAAGTTTTGATGCAGCTGTACCAAAAGATTTAGTGTATTCAGGAAATACAAAATTAACGGACACTGTAGAAGATTCACCTTTAAATGCAGGTAAATTAGTACTTTCTCCAACCAGAACATATGCGCCTATTATTAAAGAAATTCTTAAAAATTTCACTTCAAAAGAAATTCATGGAATGGTGCATTGTAGCGGAGGTGCTCAAACAAAAATCCTTCATTTTATAGATAATTTACATATTGTGAAAGATAATATGTTTGCAATTCCACCGCTGTTTAAATTAATTCAAGAGCAGTCTAAAACAAATTGGAAAGAAATGTATCAAGTGTTTAATTGTGGGCATAGAATGGAATTGTATGTTTCTCCAGAAATAGCAAATGATATTATTAAAATTTCTAAGAGTTTTAGTGTGAATGCTCAAATTATAGGTAGAGTAGAAGCTTCAGAAGCTAAAAAGTTAACTATAAAAAGTGAGTTTGGAGAGTTTGTTTATTAATAGATAATTCGTTTATAATTCGTAAATTTGCAATCCAATAAAAAAAGAAGATGTTAGATAAATTAAAAATTATAAAACAAAAATTTGATGAGGTGTCTGATTTAATCATTCAACCTGATATTATTTTAGATCAAAAGCGATACGTAAAATTAAATAAAGAATATAAAGATTTAAGTGCAGTAATGAAAGTTGCTGATGAATATAAGGTTTTGCTAAACAATATTGAAGAAGCCAAAGAAATAATAGCTGATGGTTCTGATGAAGAAATGACAGAAATGGCTAAAATGGAACTGGAAGAAGCGTCTCTTAGAATTGTCGAATTAGAGGAAGATATTAAGTTTATGCTAATTCCTAAAGATCCTGAAGATGCCAAAAATGTGATTGTTGAAATTAGAGCAGGAACAGGTGGAGATGAAGCAAGTATTTTTGCAGGAGATTTGTATAGAATGTACACAAAATATTGTTCAGATAAAGGGTGGAAAACAGAAGTTGAAGATATTAGTGAAGGTACTTCTGGAGGATTTAAAGAAATAATATTTAGCGTTACAGGTGCTGATGTTTATGGAGACATGAAGTTTGAATCTGGTGTTCACCGTGTACAACGTGTACCTCAAACTGAAACTCAAGGTCGTGTTCACACTTCGGCAGCAACAGTAATGGTTTTACCAGAAGCTGAAGAGTTTGATGTTGAATTGTTACCTAGTGATATTCGTGTAGATTTTTTCTGTTCTTCTGGTCCTGGTGGGCAATCGGTTAATACAACGTATTCTGCTGTACGTTTAACACATATCCCTTCTGGTTTGGTAGCACAATGTCAAGATCAAAAATCTCAACATAAAAACAAGGAAAAAGCAATGAAAGTATTGCGTTCTCGTTTATATGAACAAGAATTGGAAAAAAAATTAGCAGCTGACTCGCTAAAAAGGAATTCATTAGTTTCTAGTGGAGATCGTTCCGCAAAAATTAGAACCTACAATTACCCACAAGGTCGTGTTACTGAACACAGAATTGGATTAACGTTGTATGATTTATCAAACGTGATTAATGGAGATATTCATAGAATAGTTGAAGGTTTAAAACTTGCTGAAAATACTGAAAAGTTAAAAGAATTAGGAGAAGTACTTTAATTTAAAATCTAAAAATAGTAATTAAAAAGCAAGAATTTAAGATTCTTGCTTTTTTGTTTTATCTAATAAAAATTAGAGGATAATTTAGAAGCTATAATTATAGTTCAAAAACGTATATTTGCGCCTTTCAAAAAAATAAATTTCACTTATAAGTTATAATAATGGTTACAGTCAACGATATTTCGGTACAATTTGGAAATACAACGCTATTTAGTAATGTTTCATTTGCAATTAATGATAATGATAAAATTGCTTTAATGGGTAAAAATGGTGCAGGAAAATCTACGTTATTAAAAATTATTGCAGGAGCTAGTAAACCATCATCTGGGAATATTTCAGCTCCTAAAGGTACTGTTATAGCATATCTTCCTCAGCATTTATTAGCTAAAGATAATGCAACTGTTTTTGAAGAAACGTCAAAAGCTTTTGCAGAAGTTCTTAAAATGAAAGCTGAAATTGATGAGGTTAATGAGGCTCTTACTGTTCGTACAGATTATGAAAGCGACGAATATATGAAGTTGATTGAGCGTGTTTCTGAATTAAGCGAAAAGTATTATGCAATTGAAGAAATAAACTATGAAGCAGAGGTTGAAATTGTTTTAAAAGGACTTGGTTTTGAACGAAAAGATTTTAATAGACCAACATCTGAGTTTTCTGGAGGATGGCGTATGAGAATTGAGTTGGCAAAAATTTTACTTCAAAAACCCGATTTAATTTTATTAGATGAACCTACAAATCATATAGATATTGAAAGTGTTCAATGGTTAGAAGATTTTTTAATTAATTCAGCAAAAGCAGTAATTGTTATTTCGCATGATAGAGCTTTTGTAGATAATATTACCAATAGAACTATTGAAGTAACTATGGGTAAAATTTATGATTATAAGGCAACCTATTCTCATTATTTAGAGTTGCGAAAAGATCGTCGTGTGCATCAACAAAAAGCATTTGACGAACAACAAAAAATAATTTTAGATACTACTGAATTTATTGATCGTTTTAAAGGGACTTATTCAAAAACAAATCAAGTGCAATCTCGTGTTAAAATGCTAGAGAAAATGCAACTAGTTGAGATAGACGAAGTTGATACTTCAGCGTTACGATTAAAATTTCCTCAATCACCAAGAAGTGGTCAATATCCTGTAGTGGTGAATGATTTATCTAAAAAATACAATGAACATGTTGTTTTTGAAAAAGCAAGTTTGGTAATTGAACGTGGTGAAAAAGTAGCTTTTGTTGGTAAAAATGGTGAAGGAAAATCAACGATGATTAAAGCCATTATGAGCGAAATTGATTTTGAAGGAAGTATGGAAATTGGGCATAATGTTAAAATTGGCTATTTCGCTCAAAATCAAGCTTCATTATTAGATGAAGAATTAACAGTTTTTGAGACAATAGATCAAATAGCGGTAGGTGATATTAGAACTAAAATTAAAGGACTTTTAGGCGCTTTTATGTTTAGTGGTGATGATACAACTAAAAAGGTGAAAATATTGTCAGGAGGCGAGAAAACACGTTTAGCAATGATAAAATTATTGTTAGAACCTGTGAATGTTTTAATTTTAGATGAGCCTACAAATCATTTAGATATGAGAACTAAAGATATTATTAAGGACGCTTTAAAGGATTTTGATGGAACTTTAATTTTGGTCTCGCATGACCGTGATTTTTTAGATGGATTAGCAAAAAAAGTTTTTGAATTTGGACATAAGCGTGTTAAAGAACATTTTGATGATGTTGCAGGTTTCCTTGCATATAAAAAAATGGAAAATTTAAAAGAAATTGAAAAGAAAAACTAATAGAATTTAACTTTTTCTATTTAGTTTCTTCACTTTCATTTATTGACTTAATTGATACAATTACACCTGTTAATAATGAAACGGCTATGACAGATAATGATAGCCATTCAGGAAATGTTAAATGATGTGCAAGTATTAATTTAATTCCTACAAAAGTTAAAATTACTATTAAACTGTATTTTAAATAATGGAATTTAGCTAACATATTCGATAAGAAAAAATACATTGATCGTAACCCTAATATTGCAAAAATATTAGAAGTAAATACCAAAAATGGATCGGATGTTATTGCTAAAATTGCAGGAATACTATCCATGGCAAACAATACATCAGTAAATTCAATAATAATTAAAGCAATAAAAAGTGGAGTCACGGCTGTAATATGTCTCATTTTTACAAAAAAATGTTCTCCATTCATATGGCCTGTAATGGGTAAAAATCTTCGGACTTGTCTATAAATAAAAGATTTTTTTGGGTGAAACGCCTCACTTTTTGAACTTAACATTCTATATGCAGTAAAAATTAAGAATGCTCCAAATACATAAGTTGTAAAGCTGAACTTTTTAATAAGTATAACTCCAAAGAAAATCATGAAAGCTCTAAATATGATGGCACCTATAATTCCCCAAAATAAAACTCGGTGTTGATATTTTAATGGAATTTTAAAAGAGGTAAATATAACAGCGATAACAAAAATATTATCAATACTTAAAGATAATTCTATTAAGTAACCTGTAATGTATTTTAAAGTAGCATTGGTAGGTGTGAGGTTGTCAACATTGTTTATGATATTAGTTGAATATAACCAATAAATAATACCTGAAAACAATAATGATATTAGTACCCAAATCCCTGTCCAAACTGAGGCTTCTTTTGTACTTATAATATGTGGAGTTTTATTGAAAACACCTAAATCTAAAGCTAAAAACAGAAGTATAACTGCAATAAAAATTCCCCAAACAAGCATAAAATTAATTATTTAAATATCTGATAAATGTACAATAAAATATAATTTATGAAGGTAAAGTGAGATATGTATATAAATTAAAAAACCCAATCTAAAAGATTGGGTTTTATATATAAGCAAGAAATTAAAAATCTATTTTACTTGATCTACAACAGCCTTAAAAGCTTCTGGGTTGTTCATAGCTAAATCTGCAAGAACCTTACGATTCAATTCAACATTATTAGCTTTAATTCGTCCCATAAACTGTGAGTAAGACATTCCATACTGACGGGCTCCAGCGTTAATACGTTGAATCCATAATGCACGGAAAGTTCTTTTTTTGTTTTTACGGTCTCTATAAGAATAAACCATTCCTTTTTCAACCGCATTTTTAGCTACTGTATAAACGTTTTTTCTACGTCCAAAGTAACCTTTTGCTAGCTTCAATATCTTTTTTCTTTTAGCTCTTGAAGCAACTGAATTTACTGATCTTGGCATAATTTCATTTGTTTTTTTGTAGTAGGCGTCAAACTTTAAATTTGAACTTGTTTAGCTCTACTCCAAGGTTAATAATTAAATTCCCTGTAACTTTATTATTTTAAAGTTAACTGTTGTAAAATGTTAGCTCTATCTGCTTTATGTACTAAACCATCATGAGTTAACTTTAATTTACGTTTTTTGCTTTTTTTAGTCAAAATATGACTTTTAAAAGCATGCTTTCTTTTAATTTTTCCAGAACCTGTAAGCTTAAAACGCTTCTTGGCACTAGATTTTGTTTTCATTTTAGGCATCTTTCTTCTACTTTTTTTATCTTGCTTAATATCTTTGTTCTTCGAGCGTAAGGCAAACTATATTATGTTTAACCCAATAGTCGAAGTGTTATTTCTTCTTAGGAGCAATGTACATAATCATACGCTTACCTTCTAATTTAGGCATTTGCTCAACTTTACCATATTCTTCAATTTCTGTTGCCAATCTTAAAAGTAAGATATGCCCTTGATCTTTATAAATAATAGACCTTCCTTTAAAAAATACAAATGCTTTTAATTTGGCACCATCTTGTAAAAACTTGATTGCATGTTTTTTCTTAAATTCAAAATCATGCTCGTCAGTATTAGGCCCAAATCTAATTTCTTTAACAATAACTTTTGTTGCTTTAGATTTTATAATTTTTTCACGCTTTTTTTGTTCGTAAAGAAATTTCTTATAATCTATAATTTTACAAACAGGCGGGTCAGCTTTGGGAGATATCTCAACCAAATCTAGTTCTTGTTCTCTAGCTAGCGATTTTGCTTTAGAAATTGAGTATACACCAACTTCAACATTATCTCCTACTAAACGTACTTCGTCAACAAATGTGATTTTTTCATTAATCCTATGTTGATCTTCTTTGATTATTCTCCAAGGCTTTCTTCCCCCTGATTTACTTCGAATTGCTATGACGTTTGATTTTAAATTAAACTTAAAATTGCTCTAATGTACTACTTATTTCTTTAGTTATAAATGATGTGAATTCATTAATTGTTAATGTACCCATATCACCTTCTCCTTGTTTTCTTACTGAAACTGTACCATTTTCTTCTTCTTGTTCACCTACAATTAGCATAAACGGTATTTTATTTAACTCGGCATCTCTTATCTTCCTACCCGTTTTTTCACTTCGGTCATCTATAAGGGCGCGAATTTCGGAATTTTCTAGCAAACATAAAACATTTTCTGCATATTTTTGATATTTATCACTAATAGGTAGGATAATAACCTGCTCTGGAGTTAACCAAAGAGGAAATTTACCCGCAGTATGCTCTAATAATACAGCTATAAAACGTTCCATGGAGCCAAAAGGAGCTCTGTGAATCATTACTGGTCTGTGTAACTTGTTGTCTGCTCCTTTATAATTTAGGTCGAAACGTTCAGGTAAATTGTAGTCAACTTGTATAGTTCCTAATTGCCAACTTCTACCTAAAGCATCTTTTACCATAAAATCTAATTTAGGACCATAAAATGCGGCTTCTCCATATTCTACAACATAATCTAAGCCTTTTTCTTTTGCTGCGTTTATAATAGCAGTCTCAGCTTTTTCCCAATTTTCATCGCTACCGATATATTTTTCACTTTTTTCTTTAGACCTTAGTGAAACTTGTGCAGTGAAATTTTCAAAACTTAAGGATTTGAATACGTATAGTACTAAATCAATAACGTCTTTAAATTCTTTATCTAACTGATCTGGAGTGCAAAAAATATGCGCGTCATCTTGGGTAAATCCTCTTACACGTGTTAATCCATGCAATTCACCACTTTGTTCATATCTATACACTGTTCCAAATTCAGCAAAACGCTTTGGTAATTCTTTATATGAATATGGTTTGTTGTTATAAATTTCACAGTGGTGTGGACAGTTCATTGGTTTTAAGAAAAACTCTTCACCTTCTTTTGGTGTGTGGATTGGTTGAAAGCTATCTTCACCATATTTTTCATAATGCCCAGATGTTACATACAATTCTTTTTGACCAATATGAGGTGTTATCACCATTTCATATCCAGCTTTTTTCTGTGCTTTTTTTAAAAAATTCTCTAATCTTTCTCTCAATGCAGCTCCTTTAGGTAACCAAAGGGGTAATCCTTGTCCTACTTTTGCTGAAAAAGCAAACAGTTCTAACTCTTTTCCAAGTTTTCGATGATCTCTTTTTTTAGCCTCTTCCAGTAATTCTAAATATTCAGTAAGCATTTTTTGCTTTGGAAAAGAAATACCGTATACACGAGTTAATTGATTGTTTTTTTCATCACCACGCCAATAAGCTCCAGCAACACTCATAACTTTTACGGCTTTTATAATGCCAGTATTTGGAATGTGTCCACCACGGCATAAATCTGTAAAATCGGAATGATCGCAAAAAGTAATCTCACCATCAGTTAAGTTTTCAATTAACTCAACTTTATATTGGTTATTTTGACTTTTATAAAAATTTAATGCATCTTCTTTTGAAACCTCTCTCATTTTAAACTCATGTTTTCCACGAGCTAATTCAAGCATTTTTTGTTCAATGTCTTTAAAATCTTTGTCTGAAATTACTTCGTCACCTAAATCAACATCATAATAATAGCCATTTTCAATAGCAGGTCCAATTGTTAATTTTACATTTGGATAAATTGAAGTAATTGCCTGAGCTAATACATGTGCTGAAGAATGCCAAAAAGTTTTTTTACCTTCAACATCGTTAAAAGTGAATAACGTTAAGCTTCCGTTTTCCATTAAAGGAGTAGAAGACTCAATTGTTATATCATTAAATTTAGCTGAAATTACATTTCTAGCAAATCCTTCGCTTATACTTATAGCAACATCCATAGGAGTGGCGCCTCTATGAAATTCTTTAATTGAACCGTCAGGTAATGTTATTTGAATCATATATTTTTATTAAAGATGCAAAGGTATTGGAAAACTATCAGTTTCGCAATAGCTTATTACAATCTAAACATTGTTTATTTTGAAGTTTTTTAATTTTCTCCTATACCTTATTACATGTAGTGAAAATAGAATGTGTTTTGATATTGTTGAAATAGATAATTAGTTCAGATCAAATGATTTTTTTGAATTGTAACCTACACAATTTCAATGTGGTAAAATAGGAGTTAAATTTTTTTAAAAGA
>NZ_CALAEQ010000030.1 GCF_937891065.1 uncultured Lutibacter sp.
ACCTGATGTTATTAAAACTAAAATTGTTATGAACACTATTCTTTTCATGCTATTAAAATGTAAAATTTATAAAACTTATTAATTTAAAAGGTTTATTGTAAAATATACCTGCTGTCATATTAAACTTGTCGAATAAATTGGTTAAAACGATTATTGAAATCTTCGAAAAGCTAAGTTTGACAAACAAAACAACATTTTTTAAAATTGAAAATAGACTCCAAATAAATTCATGGCTATTATAAATAATTTGGAGCCTTTCTCAATATTAATTATATTAGAACCAGATTGCGATTCCAGCATTAAATTGCTTAGAAGTATCGCTTCCTGAAACTGCATTATTCACTAACTGATAATCCATTTTAAAAGCTGCTCCATTTGCAACCTTATAATTCAAACCGAAAACTAGTTCGTTTTTATCGAATGCTTGGTTCGCAACTAAAGAACCAACTGTTTCAGCATGTGTATTATACTTTTCGTAACGTACAAAAGGAGTTAATTTCTCTTCACCTTTCAAATCAAAACTATATGCAATTTCACCGTATAAACCAGTCATTTTAGACCCTAAATCTTTACCTGTTAATGTATTATAATCCTCCGTATCTGATAAACTAGCTGAAATATATTGACCTCTTAATTCAAGGTTATTGTATGTATAACGAGCATCTAATCCAATCATAGTTACACCAACTGTTGATCCTTCTATACCAGTATCATCCGTTTGAGTATCTCCAAAATAACCTGATAAACCAACTCGTAATCCTGAAATACCGTAGTAATCTAATTTTGTAGAAAAGTTTGGAGAACTAACTGTTGATTCTGCTCCTTTTTGACGACCAGAACGCAATCCATTAGATCCTTTTAAAAATCCTGCTCCATCAGCATAAGACTTAAACCCATTAAATATATATGCTTGATATTTTAATGAAGCATTATCAATTTTTCCAGATATACCAACACCTAATTCTCTCCAAGTTGTTGGTACAATTACGTTATCAACATTAGGGCGTTCAACACCATAAAATGTTGTAGGCTCATGATATTCATTAATAATTCCCATTGGAACTAACATTAAACCGGCTAATAAATTAGTGCTCTCACTTAATTTATATTTTAAATATGCCTGTTCAACATATACTTCTTGAACATGTTCGTATTCAATTTCAGTTAAGAAACTAACTTTATCACTAAACTTGTAACCAAACAACAAAACTAAACGATGTATATCTAATTTTCCTGCTTTTGAACCATCGTATTCATTGTAATCAATTTGTCCATAACCTCCAATTGTAATACCTTTTGGAAGGTTGTCATTCAATAATTTATTTCCAGAATTTTGATAATCATTGGTTATATCTTCTTGTGAATACCCAATTAAAGTAATTAATACTGCTGCTAAAAGTAATTGTATTTTTTTCATTTTTGATTGTTAATTTTATTTAGACTTATTCTTAATAATAGTGCAAATATAAATAAGTAACATATATTACAAAAGTATTATTTAGATTAATTCTAAATAGTATGACTTATGTCATCTTTTTAAACTTGATGTATTTTTAACTGATTGAAATAATGAAGTTTACGAAAAAATCTTTAAAGCCTCATTGTAGGCACTTTCAAAGCTCATAGCCTGAATATTGGTGAAACTTTTTTGTTGATTGAAATAAGAAATCAATTTTTCGGTGGGCATATTTCCCGTAAGTTCGTCTTTTGCCATAGGGCAGCCACCATATCCTTTTATAGCACCATCAAATCGGTTGCAACCCGCTTTGTAAGCAGCATCAACTTTTTCAAACCAGGTTGTTGGTGTGGTATGTAAATGCGCCCCAAACTCAATATTTGGATAAGCTGGAATTAAATTTGAGAATAGATGCTCAATAATTTCAGGTGTTGAACTTCCAACAGTATCTGACAACGATAAAATAGTAATTCCCATGTTGGAAAGTTTTTCAGTCCATTCTGAAACAATTTCAACGTTCCAAGGATCACCATACGGATTTCCAAAACCCATTGATAAATATGTTACTATTTCTTTATTGGTTTTGGCAGAAATAGTTAAAAGTTCATCAATTATTTTAATCGATTGCGCTATAGTTTTACCTGTATTACGCATTTGAAAATTTTCTGAAATAGAAAAAGGAAACCCCAAATAATCAATTTCCTCAAACTGTGAAGCATCTTCAGCACCACGAACATTGGCAACAATAGCCAATAATTTACTTTCTGTTTTACTTAAATCCAGTTTAGCTAGTACTTGCGAAGTATCACGCATTTGTGGAATTGCTTTCGGTGAAACAAAACTTCCAAAATCTATGGTATCAAAACCTACTCTCAACAAAGCATTTATGTATTGAGCTTTAGCTTCAGTAGTAATAAAATGCGATTTTATGCCTTGCATAGCATCTCTTGGGCATTCTATAATTTTTACTTTTCTCATGCGCACTCAAATATACAAAACCTATTAAGAAAAAAAGATGAAAATTGAAATCCACACAAAAATCAATATTTTAAACCATTTAATTTTTGAATTAAAAGTAGGGTGGTTTTTTAAATAAGAAGCGAAATTTCCTGACAATACCGAAACTATTGAAAATATGAGTAATGCTTGTAACATAAATAACCCGCCTAAAACATAAAATTGAATAATGGTACTCTGAGTTGAACTGTATAAAAATCCTGGAAAAAACGCTAGAAAGAAAATGGAAACTTTAGGGTTTAATACATTCATTATGAATCCTTGCTTAAATAACTTTAGTAAGCCTTTTTTTTCGGCCTTGGCATTTAATAATACTTCTTCGTTGGATGCATACGTTTGGTAAGCCAAATACAATAAATATAAGGCTCCAAATAACTTTATGGAAAAAAATAAACTTTCTGATTGTTTAAGTATCGCTGAAACTCCAAAAGCTACCAAAGAAGTGTGAATGATAATTCCTGAAACTAAACCAAATGAAGTAGCTATTCCATATTTTTTACCATTGGTGACACTTTGTACCAACACATAAATAATATCAGGTCCGGGCATTAATGTTAGTAACATAGACGCTCCAATAAATGATAAAATAATTTCGTAATTCATGTAAAACTCATTTAATAGTTTTTTTTTTGTTTCTCAATTATCTTTTAAAATAAAAACAAAACTATTTTGCAAACATAGGATGACAAATTGGAATATTAAAAAAATAATTTATTTATTACTTAACAAGAGAATTATACTATATAAACCCGTTGGGTGTAATTATTAAAAGCGTCAGTTCGAGTGATTTTTATGCAGTA
>NZ_CALAEQ010000031.1 GCF_937891065.1 uncultured Lutibacter sp.
AATTAACTACAAAATACCCCCACTATTTATAACGTTTTCGTACTCAGTTTTTCGCCAATTATTTAGTATATTTACGTCGCTTAAATTAAATTAATTAGTAACACATTAATTACTAACATTATTGATAAATATAGTATTATAAACACAATTAAAATTATGAGTAAATTACCAAAAATTATTTATACAAAAACAGATGAAGCTCCAGCTTTAGCTACATATTCATTATTGCCAATTATTAAAGCTTTTACAAAATCTTCAGGTATTGATGTAACAACTAAAGATATTTCCTTAGCAGGAAGAATTTTAGCTTTGTTTCCAGAATATTTAACTCCTGAGCAAAGAATCTCAGATGCTTTATCCGAACTTGGTGAATTAGCTAAAACACCTGAAGCAAATATTATTAAATTACCAAATATTTCTGCATCTGTACCTCAATTAATTGAAGCTATTAAAGAATTACAATCGCATGGGTATGCAATTCCTAATTATTTAGAAAACCCTAAAACCGATGAAGAAAAAGAAATTCAAAAAAAATACAATACTGTAAAAGGTTCAGCAGTAAATCCTGTTCTAAGAGAAGGAAATTCAGATCGTAGAGCGCCTAAAGCAGTTAAAAATTTCGCTAAAAAGAATCCACATTCAATGGGTGCTTGGTCTGGGAATTCACAAACTCATGTTTCTACAATGGGAAAAGGTGATTTTTTCTCCAACGAAAAATCTGTTACCATTTCTAAAGCTGGAGATGTTAAAATTCAGATTGTAAATCCGAATGGGATTGTTACTGTTTTAAAAGAAAAAACAACTTTAATAGCAGGTGAAATTATTGATGCTACTTTTATGAGTAAAAAAGCGTTGATTAATTTCCTTGATGAACAAATTAAAGATGCTAAAGAAAAAAACGTGTTGTATTCATTACATATGAAAGCAACAATGATGAAGATTTCTGATCCAATTATTTTTGGACATGCAGTAACTTCATTTTTTAAAGATGTTTTTGTTAAACACAATGCAATTATCAAAGAACTTGGTGTCGATGTAAATAATGGATTTGGTGATTTAGTAAGTAAAATTGAAAATTTACCAGCAGCTCAAAAAGCTGCCATTGAAGCAGACATCAAATCTTGTTTAGAAAACGGACCAGCAATTGCAATGGTAGATTCTGATAAGGGAATTACCAACCTTCATGTTCCAAGTGATGTAATTATTGATGCTTCAATGCCAGCAATGATTCGTACTTCTGGACAAATGTGGAATGCCGATGGTAAATTACAAGATACGAAAACAATAATTCCAGACAGTACATACGCAGGAATATATGATGCTACAATTGCATTTTGTAAAGAACATGGTGCTTTTGATCCAACTACAATGGGATCGGTTCCTAATGTTGGTTTAATGGCTCAAAAAGCTGAAGAATATGGTTCTCATGATAAGACTTTTGAAATTTCAGAAAACGGAAATGTTCAAGTCATTAATGATGAAGGAACTATTTTAATAGAACACACCGTTGAGAAGGGAGACATATGGAGAATGTGTCAGGTAAAAGATGCACCAATTCAAGACTGGATTAAATTAGCAATTAGAAGATCAAAAGCTAGCAATACACCTGCAGTTTTTTGGTTAGATAAAAATAGAGCTCATGATGCAGAAATTATCAAAAAAATAAACCTTTATTTACCTCAATTAGATACAACTGGATTAGATATTCAAATAATGACTCCTAAAGATGCTACATTATTTTCTTTAGAAAGAATTAAAAAAGGTTTAGATACAATTTCTGTTACAGGAAATGTACTACGTGATTATTTAACCGACTTATTTCCAATTTTAGAATTAGGTACTAGTGCAAAAATGCTTTCAGTAGTTCCTTTAATGGACGGCGGAGGTTTATTTGAAACTGGCGCTGGAGGATCTGCTCCAAAACACGTTCAACAATTCACAAAAGAAGGTCATTTAAGATGGGATTCTTTAGGAGAATTTTTAGCATTAGCTGTTTCATTAGAGCATTTAGGTGAAAACTACAAAACTCCAAAAGCTTTAGTATTAGCTGAAACTTTAGATCAAGCTACTGATAAGTTTTTAGATAACAGTAAATCTCCTTCTCGAAAGGTTAACGAAATAGATAATAGAGGAAGTCACTTTTATTTAGCAATGTATTGGGCAGAAGCTTTAGCAGCTCAAAACAAAGACATTGAATTAAAAGAACAATTTACTAAAGTAGCTGCTGCATTGGAAGAAAATGAAACTACTATTATTCAAGAATTAAATAATGCTCAAGGTTTAGCTGTAAATATTGGTGGTTATTTTCATATTGATGATAGTTTAGCTGAAAAAGCAATGAGACCAAGCTCAACATTAAATAGTCTTATAGCTACTATTTAAAAGAATACTTTAAAAAGCATTCATATAACTTAGGTTTTAAATATATAAAAGCGAGAATTACTATTCTCGCTTTTTTTTTGAATTGTATTTAACAATAAATATTGCAACCTATACCAATAAAATTATAAAAAAATTAACTGGTAATTAATATATTTCAATTTAGTATTTTTGAATAATAGATACACCACTTTAAAAATATAAGAGCAATAAGAAATGGGAACAAATAGGGATGAGTTAATACGTGGATTAAAATATGAGTTAATTGCTTTTCCTTTATTAATTTTAGGACCAATATTAATAACTATTGGTTTTAAAGCCATTAAACAACAGAATAATTATTTGTGGCTTATAATTGGGGTTTTAATTGCAATAACTGCTGTGACTCTTGGTTTCTTAGGGATAAGAATTATTTTAAATGCCTTTTTTAACGATAAATAATGAAGTTTCTAAATTATAAAAAAAATGCAAATTGGGAATATTGGCCTTCCTTTATGTTTTATTTACCAGTTGTTCCTTATGCTTGCTATTTAGCTTTAAAAACAAAAAGTTTTGGTTTTTTTTCGGCTGTAAATCCTGCTATTGAAGGATCAGGTAACGGTTTAGAATCTAAATATAATACAGTTCAATTATTACCAGAAAAATATAAACCAACAACAATATTTATTAAAAAAGGCGATAAAACGCCCAACATTTTAACAAAACTTACAACTAATACTATTAAATTCCCTTTAATTATTAAGCCTGATATTGGCTTTAGAGGATTATTAGTAAAAAAAATTAATTCAGAAAAAGAACTTCTTGAATACCTTCAAAAATACAATTCAATAAACTTAATAATTCAAGAATTTATTGATTATAAAAATGAGTGTGGAATTTTCTATCATAGAATACCTGGTGAAAAAACTGGCAAAATTACTTCAATTACCCTTAAAAAATATTTAACCGTAGTTGGAAATGGCACTTCTTCAATTCTAGAACTTATTTTGAATGATGATAGAGCATATATATATATAGATTTAATTTCAGAATTAAATAAAGACAAACTTCATACTATTCCTTTTCAAAATGAAGAAATTGTACTAAATAATATTGGAAATCATTCTAAAGGCACTCAATTTATTAATGGAAACCATCTAATAAGTAAAGAGCTAACTAATTCTATAGATATTTTAAACAATAGCATTAAAGGATGGTATTACGGACGTCTAGATATTAAATACAACAGTTTTGATGAATTAATAAAAGGTGAGAATTTTAAAATAATTGAAATTAATGGTGTTATTTCTGAACCAACTCATATATATGATGCTTCAAAAGGAAGTTATTTTGATGCCTTAAAAGCAATAAAAGATCATTGGAAGTTAATTTACATTATTGCTATCAACAATAAAAAATTAAATAATGAACGTTTTACAAATCTAAAATATTTAATTAAAGTCTATTTTAACTACAAAAAGTACCTGAAAAAGGTAAGTGACTTAAGTACTAAGTAGCACTTTTTACTCTTGGTGTAGTTGGATTGAAACCAAAGTCTTCATCAGGTAATTGAATTCCCAACTGTGAAATTACATATCCAACACTTGCAAAATGATGTATTGCATGGCTATGAGCTTGAATTAAAATTGCACTTAAAGTATAATTTGCAGTTATAATTCCTAAACCTAAATCATCGGTAACTTTTACAATTATATTAAAATCTTGCGTTTTTAAAGTTTGTAAATTCGCAAGTATTATTTCAAAATATTCAATTCCATTTTTGGTGTAATTCTCGGCCAATTCATTTCGCTTTCTTTTAATTAGATTTATATCCTTAGCTTCTAATCCTTCAAAAACACAATCAAAAACATCTAAAATATGACGCATATGACCTCCTATACTTGAATAATAAGGGGCTATAGTGGTATTGCTATATTCATTATCCGAAATACAATTTAAAAGTTGAATTCCTCTCCTTAAATTTTTTTCAATAGCTTCAATCATTCTTGATAAATCCTAATTTTTAATTACGTAAATATAAATAATAAATTTAAGCCATTAACTTTATTAACGTCAAAATTCCTAATCCTAGAAATAATATGCTTAGTATAATATTTATGTTAGTCGCAATAAATGAAACTTTCTTAATTATTATTTTTGCAAATAAAATATAAGTATAAAACAATAAAAATGAGCCTATTGCAGCACCTATTACAAATAAAAATATATACGGTTGTTGTATTACGATTTTATTCACTGAAACTAAATATATACTTAATCCTAAGTAAAATGGAATTGCCAACATATTAACTGAAGACATTGCTAAACCTCTTACAAAATAATTTTGGTTTGTGTTCTTAAAATTTGATGTCATCTTTTTTCTTGAAAGAAAAAAGAAAAATATAGCCAATGCAAAAAACACAAATACACCAGCTACCTTTAAAATTTCAATAATTTTTGGATTGTTTGCAAAATAATCTGCAAAAAACAATGCAATTCCTGCTTGAAAAAAAACAATGCTAGATGCACCTAAAGCAAATTTTAAACTTTCCGCTTTACCTGTATTTATTCTTATTTTTAATGCAGTCATATTAAGCATCCCCGGTGAAATCAAACCGAAATACGCCATTAAAACTCCATATAAAACATGTATTATATAACTCATTATTACTTACTTAAACTTTGTTTACATCAATATTTATTTTATTGTTAAATACTTATATAACAATAAGTTAATATCTTTAGATATTTGTAATTTTCTTATTAAAACTAAATATATTACACCAATAATAATAGATTTTAAAACAATATTTAATATTGGATGAAATGAAAAATTCCAAAAATAAAACGATGTAAATATTGCTAATACAACAGCTATTATTTTAATTGTATGAATACTAAATGGCTGCATTTTTAATTTAACTTTTATATAAATAATTTTAAAGATAGAGTATACTGTTACAACAATTAGAGTAGCCATTGCTGCACCATTTATTCCAATTAAATTTATTAACCATTTATTTAAAAGTATTACACTAATTGCCATGGCCAATGATATATAAAAAAATATTTTATAAAATTTCGAATTTACTAAAATTGAATTTCCTGTTCCTAAAGCTAGTTCCATTAATTTTGAAACTGAAATAATTAAAACTATCCAAATACCATTTGTAAATTGAGGTTTATTAATTAGTTCATATAAATCTGCAATATTCAAATTAATTAACAGAAATAATAACCCTCCAATTATTAATAAATTAATTGAAGTTTGTTTGTATAAATTTTCAACTTCAATCATATTATTTTCATTCATATCTTTTGCGGTGATAGAAGTTGTTATTTGCTGCATTGCTCTTGTTGGTATAGCAACAACACTTGCAATATAAATTCCTACTGAATAATAAGCAACTTGCGCAATTTGTTCCATTTGAGGAATCATAAACTTATCAATTTCCAGTAAAACTCCAGCAGCTGATCCTGCAACAATAATATACATTGAAAAAGATAAAATTTCTTTTATGTTTGAAGGTAGCTTAAAAATTAAGGTTGGTTTACAAATATAAAACGCATAGATTTTCATTATTAAAGTTCGCAAACCATACACAATTACAATGGCATAAATAAATTGTTCATTTGTTAACCATTGAAAATAAACAGCAAATAATAAAACAGATGTACAAACACGTGCAAATATTTCTTTAATGAAGTTTCCGAAAATTGAGTTAAATTTTACTTTAGTCCATGAATAAAATACTTCAAAATACCCCATAAATATGGCTACTAAAAAAATAAGCCACGTGTAATTCTTTATTAAAGGATTTTCGGAAGAAACCCAAGTAGCAATTACTTCATATAAATAAGCACTAATTAAACCTAAAGGAATAATTACCATTAAAGGAATAAAAGCAGTAGAAATTAAGAATCCATCTTGCTCAATTTTTGTTTTATAAGATGAATAATATTTAATAATGGTATGTTGCATTCCAAAAACCAATAAGGGTAAAATAATATTGGCAGTAGACAATAAAAAAGTAATCAATCCAAAATAATCTTCATGTAAAAAATGAGTAAATAAAAACATCACATTTATGCCTCCAATAACAAATCCCATTAAAAGTATTAATGTATTGATAAAAGATTGTCTTAAAACAATGCCCATTATATAATATTTAGAATTTCAGCGTAAATCTTCTCTCCTACCTCATTTCCGTACAATTCTACATCAAAATTATGAGTTGAATTTTGAAAATTTCCAAAAGCATTTATCATACTTTTATTATCGCTCCCAACAATTTTAGCAAATCCGTTTGAAACTAATTCTACCCATTCTGTTTCTTCTCTAGCGATTATACAATGTTTTTTATTGAAGAAAGCTTCTTTTTGAAGTCCACCACTATCGGTAATTACTAAATTACAGTTTTTTAGCAATTCAAGCATATCAAAATAACCAATTGGATCAATGATAGTTATATTATATTTTAAATTAAATTTATCTAAAATAGCTTTTGTACGCGGATGCAATGGTAAAATAACTTGTTTTTGTTTACTTATTGCTTCTAAACCTTCAAAAATTGATTTCAAATTTTCAATATCGTCTGTATTTTCTTGTCGATGAATGGTTGCCAAAACAAATTCATTAGCTTTCAAATTTAATTTTGAAATTATAGAAGATTTTTCAGCAGATGTTTTTCCATAAAATTCAACGGCATCTTTCATAATATCGCCACACTTTACAACTTTTGATGGTAATGCTGAAAATCCTTCATTATCTAAATTTTCAATAGCTGTAGCTGTTGGGCATAATAATAAATCAGAAATTCTGTCAGTTAAAATTCTATTAATTTCTTCAGGCATTTTCATATTAAATGATCGTAAGCCAGCCTCCACATGTACCACTTTAATGTTTAGTTTTTTAGCCCCCAAAGCACCTGCTAAAGTTGAATTTGTATCGCCATAAACAATAACTACATCTGGTTTTTCAACAATTAAAATTTCTTCAATTTCCTGCAACATTTGCCCGGTCATTGCACCATGACTTAATCCGTTAATATCCAAATTGTACTTTGGTTTTGGGATCTCCATTTCTTCAAAAAAAACAGCACTCATATTAGCATCATAATGCTGCCCCGTATGAATAATTATTTCTTCAATAGTTTTATACTTAGAAATTACTCTACTTAAAACTGCTGCTTTTACAAATTGTGGCCTTGCACCTAATATGGTTACAATTTTTTTCATTCAGTAATTGAATTTATGATGTCAGAAACTTTTTTGGTTAATTCTCTTCTATGAAATTGCTCAATATTTTTTGAATCAACCATTAAATGTCCTGTTTTAAATTTGGAATACAAATCTAATATACATTTTTTTAATTCTAGCTTTTCTTTGAAATCTATTACAAACCCACCATTCGTTTTAGTAAGTATTTCTGCTAAATCTCCATCAACTGGTGCTATTGCCAAAATTGGACGTTTTGCCATTAAATATTCAAATATTTTACCTGTTATTATACCTTTAGCACTTGGCACATTATTTACAATTAAGAATAATACTTGAGATTTTTTTTGAAATTCAACAACTTGTTCATGTGCAACATAATTTATTATTTTAACTTTTTCACTTAACTTATGTATTGAAATCTCTTTTATAACTGAAGCGTCAACTTTACCAATTAATTTTAATTCAAAATCAGCTCTAAAATCTTCATTTTCATTCACAATTTCAGCTAAAACTTTCCATAACATTTTAGGGTTTCTATCGGCATTCATTAAACCAATATGGGTCATCGTAAATTTAGAATCTAATTTAATTTTTGAATCAGAAATTTCCCCATCGAAACCATTGGTGATTGTTATGGTGTTTTTATTGTATTTACTATAATTTTCTTTCATTGTATTTCCAACAACCAAAACAGCATCTGCATTTCTTAAAACTTCAGTTTCCAAAGAATGATGTTTTTTAATTGCGCTTTTAGTTAAAGGTAACTGATGAAAATAATCTATCTCAGTCCACGGATCACGAAAATCTGCAATCCATTTTATATCCAATTGTTCTTTTAAATTTAAACCAATTAAATGCATACTATGTGGTGGACCCGTTGTAATTATAACATCTACTTTGTTTTCTTTTAAGTACTTTTTTAAATAATTTACTGATGGTTTTATCCAAAATTTTCGAGCATCTGGAATAAAATAATTAGCACGAATGTATTGCAATAATCTACCAAAAAAAGAAGGATTCGGATTTAAAAACCCAACACTTTGATTTTTATTTTTGCCGAAAAATGTAAATAAATTATTTGGTTCCCAAATAGGTTGTTTTAATATTTTTAAATTTTTAGGAATATCTTTTAAAAGTGATTCGTCCTCTAAAGCATAATTTGGATTATCAACTGTATAAACCATAGGTTCAACATCAAAATCTCTAAAATATTTTACAAATTTAAGCCAACGTTGCACTCCTGAACCTCCAGCTGGTGGCCAATAATAAGTTATGATAAGTGCTTTTTTCATTTATAAATTAGCATATAAATCTATTAATTTTTCCGAAGTCTTTTCCCAACAAAATTCATCCTCTACAAATCGTTTTCCATTATTTCCTAATGCTTCACACAATTCCTTATCATTATATAACTTTAAAACTTTAGTTGCAAAATCTTCTGGTTTTTTTTCTAAATGAACCAATCCTGAATTTGTTTTTTCTATCAAATTTTTCTGTGCAATAGCGTTACTTACCAAAACAGGTTTTGCAAAACTCATATATTGAAAAAGTTTGTTTGCATACGCAACATCGTGCTGAATATTCCTATCTAAAGGCGAAATACAAACTGAACTTGCTTCTATATATGATGGAAATAGTTTTACATTCTTCCAACCTTCAAAATCAACATACTTTTTAATTTTTAAATCTTCAACCTGTTGCTTTAAAATCCCATCAGTAGTGTTACTCCCAACAATTACTAATTTTATATTTGGGATTTTATTTTTTAAAAGATTAACAGATTCAATTGCCGTTTGCAATCCTCTTCGTAAACTTGTATCGCCTAAATATAAAATTACAAAGCTGTTTTTATACCTATCAACAATTAATTTATGTATTTTTGCCTCTTTATAAAATGATTGATGTATTGTATTAGGAACCAACACAATTTTTTCTTTAGAAATTTTTGTTCTTTCAACTACTTCATTAATAAATTCTTGAGAAACTGTAATAACTTTAGTCGCCTTTCTAATAAATTCTTCCTCTTTTTGTTTCCATTTATTTGGCGAAATTAATTGTTTCCCAGGAAATTTCTGAAGATGAGGATAAAACTTAATAATCTCAGGCATATTATCATGTAAATCTAAAACAGTCGCTAATTTTAATTTTTTATTTGCTTTAAAAACAGCTTCCGCAATTCTAATATCATGAATATGAATAACTTCAATCTTATGTTTAAGTAAAAAATGAAGAATTTTCCGTTTCAATAAATACGTGTAAAATGGAAAAGTATAAGCCAATGCCGATAATTTATATTCCAATTTATTTGACTGATATCTCTTTACCTGAATACCATTAATAATGGCATCTGTACCCGTCTTATCATATTTTAAACAGAATAAGAATACTTCATGTCCTTTTTCAATTAAAGAAATTGCTTCGTTTTCAACCCGAGGATCAGGTGGAAACGTTTTATCTAAAATCATTCCTATTTTCATATCAACTATTTTTCAGCGTATACCGCATAGAATCTAGGTGTAAATTTTCTTAAAATGGGTCTAAAACCAATTTTATTAATTGGGCTAGTCCATTTTTCTGTCTTTTTAATATTCCAACCCGATTTTTCAAGCAACCAATCAAATTGCCAATCTTCAAATTCATGGTAATGTCTATCCCACACATCTGTTTTACTTCTATATGCTTTGGCAAACCATAAGTTTAAGGGAATTGTTGTAATAATTTTTGACGCTTCAATAGTGCATAAAACATTAAATGGAGAGATTAAATGTTCAAATATTTCAAAGGCAGTAACTGCATCAACTTTATACTTTTTTACAATCTCTGGTAACAAATCTAAATCTTCACCAGTAGTGTTATAAACGGTATAACCATTCTGCTCCATTATTTCACTAAATGTGTTACGAACACCTAAATCTAAAATAGTCGCTGGTGCAGGTAAAACACTTTTTAAAAAATTTAACGTATGCTGATATCTTTTTATATGTAACTTATTATGCATCAAGTATATAAATAAAAAATTTATAAAGTAGCAAGATATTGATTTAATTATAAAAAATCAACAAAATAAGTTCTCTTAATTTTTAAAATTAATTCCATAAAAAAGACACTTTATTTAAAGTGCCTTTTTCTTTTTCATAGCAATAATCTTTCTCTAAAAATTTTCCTCCATTTGAGTTAACGGTAGTAAATGTACTATCAACGTTCAATTTAAAAAAGTTTAGTTTTATAAGCGTGCATATTTCACTTATAAAAGTCATTTTTAATTCCATAAGCGTTATATTTGATGTTAATATTTAATCATTAATGAGTCGAATTGTCCCTTTTATTGTTACATACTTCTTATTTCAGACGATTTTATTCGCCCAAATACCCGGTTTCACACAATTTAACAGTAATAATGGACTACCAAGTAATACTATTTATGATATTAATCAAGATGAAAATGGGTTTATTTGGTTGGCCACAGATTATGGATTAAGCCGTTTTGATGGTCTTTCTTTCAAAAATTATACAATTGCTGATGGTTTACCTGATAATGAAATACTTTACTTTTTTAAAGATTCAAAACAACGTATTTGGTTAATTGGTTTTAATGGGAAATTAGGCTATCTTCAAAATAATAAATTTTACAATTCTGAAAACCAAAAGTTTTTAAAAGATTTAATTTTTAATAATTTTGTATTTGACATATTTGAAGATAGTAAAAATAATATCTGGTTTTTACAATCTATAAAAAATATTAAAAAACTTGATACTTCCAATGTAATTACAAATTATAATTCATTAAAACATCCTCCAAAGCATAATTTTAAAAAAAATACAAGAATTGTTGAAAATATTCAAGGTGAAATCAAAATAATATCTTCTTTAAGAAAACCAAATAATACAAAAATAATACAAAGTTGTTCTTTAACAGATTCTGTATGGAAACATTTAAATTTAAGTTCATACAACCAAAAAATAATTAAAAATCTTAAAAAGAATAATAATGAGGATTTTAAAATTATTGACACCATTTCACAGCGAATTTCTAAAACTATTTTTACTCAATTTAATTATGATTACAATTCAAATTTACTTTATCAAACTCTACCTTTTAACGATTCTTTTTTAATTACAAATTTAAGTGAAGGTGCTCTTATCCTAAATTCAAATGACAACTCTAAAAATAAAAAAATATTACCTTCTATTCATACAACTAAATCTTATTTAGATAAAGAAAAAAACATTTGGATTGGAAGCCAGTCTAATGGCGTTTATCTATTTCCAAACCTTCATATTAATGGCATCCAATTTGAAGATGAAAAGAATAACGATATACATGCTTTATGTTTATTTCAAAACAAAATAGTTGTTGGAAATGAGCAAAGCGAATTTACACTCATAGACATCAACAACTTACAAATAAAATCTACTTATAAAATAGATGATAATCCAAAAAGGATTAGACAGCTAAAGGTAAAAGATAACTCACTGTACATTTTAAGTGATTTTAATATTCACAAGTTAGATACTTCTTTAAAAATTGAACGAATCAAAAACATGTATGATTCGGATTTTACCAATGTTGGTTTACAAAATTTTAAAGATATATATATTGAAAAAGATGTAATTATCACCGCGAATGCTGGAGGAGTTGGGGAAACAAATAAGGATTCAAAATACACAAAAAAACTATGGAATAAACGCAGTACAGCTATAAGTCATGATAAAAACGGAAATATTTGGATTGGTACTACTAAAGGACTTTATTATTACAACAAAACAATTACTAAAAAATATGATTTAGGAGAACCGTTTAATAATAGTACCATTTACGCCTTAGAAAATTCATCAAAAGGGTTGTTAATTGGATCCAATTCCTATGGCCTTGGAATTTTAAAAAATAAGGTATTTAAAACATTTTCTACTGAAGATGGGTTATTAAGTAATTATATAAAATCAATTTTTATTGACACCAAAAAAAATATATGGATCTCAACAAATTTCGGATTGAATTGTTTAGAATTAAATAATGCTAATGAACTGATTAAGATAAAAAGTTACACAACTTCTGATGGTCTATATAGTAATGATGTTAGAGCTTCTTATGTTTATGAAAACAACGTATATGTAGCAACGGCAAAAGGGTTAAATATTATTGATATTTCAAATGAAACAGTTTCAATTTTATCTCCAAATGCTTTAATTAATGAAATTCTAATAAACAATACAAGTATTGATAAAAACAACGGACAAGTATTTAATTATAAATTAAATAATTTTCAATTCAATTTTTCGGGAATTTCTTTTAAAAGTTTAGGAAACATTTCTTTTAAATACCGTTTAAGTGGTTTAGAAGAAGATTGGATTACAACTAAAACAAATACCATAAGATATTCATCATTACAGCCTAACAACTATACTTTTGAATTGATAGCAATTTCAAAAAATAAGTTAGAAAGTGATAAAATCACCTTTTCGTTTACAATAAAACCTCCTATTTACAAAACTTGGTGGTTTCGAAGTCTTATTATTTTAGCAATACTTGCTCTAATATTTTTTATTTTTCACTTAAGAAATCTAAAACTAAAAAGATTACAAAACACAAAAGATCAAATTTCAAACTTAAAATATCAAGCATTAAATGCTCAAATGAACCCTCACTTTATTAATAATTTATTAGTGAATATTAATTCCTTGGTTGATAAAGGAGAAATAAAAGAAGTGAAAGGAAGCCTTGATAAATTTGCTGAACTTGTTAATTTAATTTTAAATTCAACAAAATCTAACCTTATAAGTTTAACTGATGAAATTGAAATGGCTAAATTATATTTAGAGCTTCAAAAATTAAGATTTAATAAACATATTTCATATTCCATAAATACTGAAGCTATTTCTCAAGATTTACTAGAAGCTATTTTGGTTCCGCCAATGATATTACAGCCAATTATTGAAAACTCATTTAAACACGGTTTTAAAAATGGAAATAATTCAAATACAATAACGGTAAATTTTAAAATTGAAAACGATGAATTTCTTTATTGTGAAATTTCAGATAATGGGAAAGGAATTCAAAATAATGAAAATTCACTAAAATCTAAAGGTTCAGGGATTTCATTTTCAAATATTAATGAACGTCTTCAATTAATTAATGAATCAGATAGTACAGAAAAATTAGTCTTAATTTCAAATATTACAGATGAATTTAATACTTTAGTAGGGTTAAAAGTAACCTTAAAAATTCCTTTAATCAATTTTTAATTAGAATACATGATTAACGCTATAATTATTGAAGATGAAACTGCAGCCTATAGGTATCTTAAAAATATTATTGAAACTTCTTACACTTCTCAAATAACAATAGTTGGGCATGAAACAGGTGTAGAAAAGGGAATAAAATTAATAAATGACTTACATCCACAATTAGTTTTTTTAGATATTGAATTGCAAGATGGCAATGGTTTTGAAATTCTAGATTTTTTTTCTAATTCTTCAACATTTGAAGTTATTTTTACAACAGGTTTAAAAGATTACAAAGAAAAAGCAATGGATTATTTTGCTTTCTACTATTTAAACAAACCCATTGTAAAAGAACAATTAACTACTGTTATAGATAAATTTATAGAAAAACAAACCGCTTTTAATTCTGAAAAATATGCTGCCTTTAAAAATCAATTAGAAAGTGGTCCTAAAAAAATATCTTTAACAATAACAAATGGGCATTATCTTATTTTAGATATAGATGATATTATTTATTGCGAAGCAGATGGAAGTTATACTCATTTTTTTACAACTGGTAATAAATCCTATACAAGTTCTAATAATTTAAAAAAGGTTGAGAATATCTTACAACACACTTCTTTTTTTAGAATTCATCGTTCTACACTGTTAAATTTAAAGCATGTGATACAATATAATAATGCCGGAGAAATAAAACTCTCTAACAACAAAAAACTACTTGTTTCTTCAAGAAATAAAACAAACTTTTTAAGAATTTTAAAACTAATGAATTACACTATACATTAGATTTTCTTTTTTTAACAAAAAACCAACCAACTGGTATAAGCAACAATAGCAAATATGAAATTAAGGTTATGGTATTTCCTCTATCAATAACCGTTGGCTCAAACTTAAACTCAATAGTGTGTTTCCCCTTTGGAATTTCCATTCCTCGCAATACATAATTAACTTGGTAGTGAGGTGTTAATTCCCCATCAACATATGCATTCCAACCGTTTTTATAATACATTTCAGAAAATACTGCAAACTGATTTGTTTGAGAATTAGATTCGTAGATTAATTCATTTGCCTTATATGCTTTTAATTGAATTGAAGCTGTAGAATCTTTACTAAAATTTGTAGAAAAATCGTTCGAAACAAACTTACTATTTATAACTGCTTCATTCTTCGTTTTTAAACTGTCTAATGCCTTAATTTCATCGTTGGCAGTAGTTACAATTCTTAAAGTAGATATAAACCATGCGTTCCCATTAGCTTCTGGATTTAACTGTACAGCTTCACGTCGACTTCCATCTTCAAAGATTAAATACTTGGTATTTAGCATATTTAAAACCTCAATATTATTCTTTGCAATATGAAAATCATATAACTCTTGATAACGTCTTGGTTTAGCAGCATGATATCCTCCAATTGATTTATGAAAATAAGATGTTGCACCGTCTGCCATGATATTTTTTGTAAAATCTGCAACACGATAAATACCATTATCTTTTAAAATCTCTTTATCTATTTCAGAAGCTACAAATGGCTTATCTACTTTTCTTGCTGAAATAAAATATTCATCATTTACATAACGTTTATCAACATTTACAAGGTCAAATAATAGTAAAAAAGCAAAAACAATAACCAAAATATTGTTATTAATTTTATCTTTTAAAAATAGCCAAATTGTTCCTGAAAATAAAGCCACAAATATTAAAGAACGTAAACTATCATTTACAAATAAAGTTTTTCTATCAGAAACTATTGCATCTAAAAAACCTGCAATTTGTTCTTCAATTTGTAAATCCATTGCTGTTTCAAAAGTAAAAAACCCTGTACCTCCAATTGTAAAAAGTAACGCTAAACCACCAACAATAATGGTTGACCATTTTAATGCATGTATCTTTATTTCTTTTGATTTTTCTGAAGAAGCAAGTGCTTTTAATCCTAAAATCCCTAATAAAGGAACTGCTAATTCTGCAATAACCTGAATAGAAGAAACAGCTCTAAATTTGTTATATAGCGGAACATAATCAATAAATAAATCAGTTAAAAACGAAAAGTTTTTCCCCCAACTCAATAATATAGAAAAAATAGTAGCTGCTAAAAGCCAGTTTCTAAGTTTTCGTTCTACTAAAAACAAACCAATTACAAATAGAAAAATAAATAGTGCCCCAATATAAGCAGGAGCCGCAACAATTGGCTGTTCTCCCCAATACATAGATGAAATTTGTGCTAAATAATTGGCATCTTGAGGGTTTAACCCTTTATTCACTGCTTCTTGTAAAAAGTCTTGCAGTTCACCGTTTTCAACAATTTCATGACGTGTCCCACCCATAAAACGTGGAATAAACAAGTTAAAAGTTTCCGCTTTACCGTAACTATATTCTGTAATATAATCTCTAGCTAACCCTGTAGTTGGAGTTTTTTCAGAACCATCAACATTAATTGTTAGTTCACTTTTACTTCGAGTGCTCTGCTCTGAATATTCTTTGGTAGCCAATAAACTAGTTGCATTTGTACCAACAGCTAAAATAACTGCTATTAATAAAACGCCAATACTTTTTACAAAATGAGGAATTTCTTTATTTTTAAAAGATTCAATCAACTGAAAAACTCCAAAGATTAAGACTAAGAAAAGTAGATAGTAAGTCATTTGAATATGGCTTGCACTAATTTCTAAAGACATTGCTAATGATGTTACAATAAACCCTACTAAATATTTTTGTTGAAAAACCAATAAAATTCCAGCTAAAACTAGTGGCATGTATGCAATTGCATGTGCTTTTGCATTATGCCCAACTCCTAAAATTATAATTAAATACGTTGAAAGTCCAAAACCTAAGGAACCAACTATTGCTAATTTCCAATCTACTTTTAAAACAGTCAATAAAATAAAAAAACCAAAAAAATACAAAAATAAATAATCTGCTGGCCGTGGTAAAAAGCGCAATAATTTATCAATTTTTTTAATAAAATCGTTTGGGTAATAGGTACTTACAGCATACGATGGCATTCCTCCAAAAGAAGTATTGGTCCAATAAGGCTCTTCATTATGCTCCTTTCTAAAATCTACTATTTCTTTTGAAGAACCAATAAATTGAGTAATATCACTTTGTTGAATTTTTTTCCCTTGTAAAACTGGTGAAAAATAAGCCAATGAAACAAAAACAAAAGTTGCAATTGCTATAATATATGGTGTAATTTTATTTATTGAAAATTTCATTTATTTATCGTCTTTTACTTCTTCATAATCTACATAATCACCAACATCTTTACTACTCTCTTTAATATTTGTTGGCTTTTTAGCTATAACTGTTTCACCAACATTTCCATCTTCTTGTTTGTACTGATTTTCTTGTTGATCACGCATTTTCTTTTCAACATTTTTCACCACTTGTTTTAAAAACAATGGCATAATATACTTTCCTATAAATTTAAAAGCATAATAAACAATAATTATAATTGCTATAGTTCTTAACAATCCCATTTAAATAAGTTTTTTTATAATCTCCAAAAATAACAATTTGAAAGTAAGTAAAACGTTTAAATATATAAAATCTTATATTTGACACATTAATCTACCTAAAATATGAAAAGAGTTTATTTACTACTGTTGTTTTTTAGTTTTACCCAACTAATAAATGCTCAATATACTGAAATTATCAATTCTAAACGACCTGGTTTTTCTGAAAGTCCTTATAGTATTGGAACAGATGTTTTTCAATTTGAAACTGGTGTTTTTTACAGAACTAGCGACAATAAAATCATTTATTCTAGACCAAATACCATAGGTGGAGAGTTGTTTTTTAGATATGGTAAATTTCTAGAAAAACTTGAAATTAATGCAAAAGTTGCATACCAAAGAGATGAAATACGAAATAACCCATCTGAAGCATATTCTACTGCAAGTGGAATTAGCGAACTTACTATTGGAGCTAAATATTTAATATACGAACAAAAGTATACCGATAAATCTAAAGAAGTTCGAAGTTGGAAACGGAGAATGGCTTTTGATAAAAAACGATTAATCCCGTCTGTGGGTGCTTATGTTGGTGTAAACACAAATTTTTTAGGTGATGAATTTAAAGAAAATGAACTAAGTATAAAAGGTGCTGTGCTTTTACAAAATGATTTTTCTGACCGACTTGTTTTATTAACTAATTTAGTAGCCGATAAAATTTTATCCGACTCCAATGAGTATTCATACATTGCTACTATGACCTATGCCATTAACTACAAATGGTCATATTTTATTGAAAATCAAGGAATTTTTGAAAAAAGTTTTACTCCAAAATTCCATTTTGGTACAGGTGCCGCTTACCTACTTTCTAGTAATTTACAATTAGATGCCTCAGTTAGAACTAACTTTTTTGATGATTATTCATTTCTATATTCTTCAGTTGGTGTAGCTTGGAGGTTAGATAAACATACAGATAAAATAATTCAAAAAAATTCACCAAAAGCTAAAACTAGAAGAAAAAAAGGAAATATCTTTTCAAGATTATTTAAGAAGAATTAAGCTTATGATTACATTACAAGAAATAACAACAAAAAAGGAGATGAAAGCCTTTGTTAAATTTCCTTTTAAATTATATGAAAACAATCCATATTGGGTTCCTCCATTAATAAATGATGAGATAG
>NZ_CALAEQ010000032.1 GCF_937891065.1 uncultured Lutibacter sp.
TAATACATAAAAGAATACGATGGCCATACGTTACAGAATTACCAAGCGAACAAATAACATAAACCCCGCTAAAGAAAGTAATTATATTATGCAGTCTGTTTCTACAGGTACTATAGATTCTAGAAGGTTAAGTAAGGAAATTAGTATGGAAAGTACTTTAAGTCCTACGGATGTTTATGCAGTATTATTTGCGTTAGGTGAAAAGTTGCAATTTCATTTACAAGAAGGTAAAACAGTTGACCTTGAAAATATTGGTAAGTTTAAATTAGGGTTTAAATGTAAGGCAGAAGAAGACCCTTTAAATCTTAATCCAAAACGAAGCATTTCAAAATATCATTTAAATTTTCAACCGTCGGTGTTTATAAAGCGATTACTTAAAAAAGGGATTACTACCTATAAAGAGGGCAGTAGAAGTAAAGATTGATAACTGTATTAAATAAACACTTCGACAAGCTCAGTGTGACAAAAAGTAGAAAATTGCAAAAATATAATAACACTTAAAAAGTAATAATTTTACACTTTTTCTTTCAACATTTTAATTTCATCACGAAGTTTAGCAGCAACAATAAAATCTAGTGCCTTAGCAGCTTCTTCCATATGTTTTCGTTTTTCACGAATGCGCTTTTCAATTTCAGGTTTCGTTAAATAAGCTAATTCTTCTTCGGCAGCCATATTTGCAGTCGCATCATAATGGTAAGATGAGCCTGTATTTTTAGCCAACGTATTTTCAATACTTTTAATAATTTGGGTAGGCGTAATGTTGTTTGCAGTATTGTAGGCAATTTGTTTTTCTCTTCTTCTTTCAGTTTCATCAATAGTCAATTGCATACTTTTTGTAATTTTATCAGCATACATAATGGCTTTTCCTTTTACGTTTCTTGCAGCTCTCCCAATGGTTTGTGTAAGTGAACGATGTGAACGTAAAAAACCTTCTTTGTCAGCATCTAAAATAGCAACTAAAGAAACCTCAGGTAAATCTAATCCTTCACGTAATAAGTTTACGCCAATTAAAACATCAAAGACTCCTTTTCGTAAATCAGCCATAATTTCAACACGTTCTAACGTATCAACATCTGAGTGAATATAGCGACAACGAATTTGAATTCTACTCAAATATTTTGTCAACTCTTCAGCCATTCGTTTGGTAAGTGTAGTTACCAAAGTTCGTTCATCTAATTCTACTCTAACTTGAATCTCTTCAATTAAATCATCAATCTGATTGATACTTGGTCGAACCTCTATTTCAGGATCTAATAAACCGGTTGGTCTAATTACTTGTTCAACAAAAACACCTTCCGTTTTTTGTAATTCGTAATCTGCAGGGGTGGCACTCACAAAAATAACTTGATTCTGAATTTCTTCAAATTCTTCAAATTTTAAAGGACGGTTATCCATTGCTGCAGGCAATCTAAAACCGTATTCAACTAAATTTACTTTACGTGATCTGTCTCCACCATACATTGCATGAACTTGTGGGACCGTAACATGACTTTCATCAATAATCATTAAATAATCGTCTGGGAAATAATCTAATAAGCAAAAAGGTCTACTTCCTGGTTCACGACCATCTAAGTAGCGCGAATAATTTTCAATTCCACTGCAATAACCCAATTCACGAATCATTTCTAAATCAAATTCAGTACGTTCTTTTAAACGTTTTGCTTCTAAATGCTTACCAATTTCTTTATAATAATCGTATTGTTTCATTAAATCTTCCTGAATTGCATGAATTGCATTTTGCAACACATCAGGAGAAGTAACAAATAGGTTTGCAGGATATATATTTAATTGCTCAAATTTTTCAACAACTTGATTATTAGTCACATCAAAACTTTCCATTTCTTCAATTTCATCACCGAAGAAATGAATTCTATAGGCATGTTCACCGTATGAAGGGTAAACAGTAATGGTGTCACCTTTCACTTTAAAAGTTCCGCTAGAAATCTCAGTTTCTGTTCTAGAATATAAACTTGTAACTAATTGATGTAAAAATTTGGTACGAGAAATTTCTTCATTTACTTCAATAGAAATGATATTTTTTTTGAATTCAACTGGATTTCCAATACCGTAAATACAAGAAACCGAAGCAACAATAATAACATCTCTTCTGCCTGAAAGTAGGGCAGATGAAGCACTAATACGTAATTTTTCAATATCCTCATTAATAGATAAATCCTTTTCAATATAAGTTCCTGTAGTTGGTAAATAAGCTTCAGGTTGATAGTAATCGTAATAGGAAACAAAATATTCTACAGCATTGTTGGGATAAAACTGTTTAAATTCAGAATACAATTGTGCAGCCAGCGTTTTATTATGCGCTAAAACTAAGGTTGGTTTTTGAACTTCTTGAATTAAATTAGCAACCGTAAATGTTTTTCCAGATCCAGTTACACCAAGTAAAGTTTGATATTTTTCATTTGATTTTATACCACTTACAAGCTGCTTTATTGCTTCAGGTTGGTCACCGGTTGGTTTAAAATTTGATTCTAATTTGAATTGCATGTTGCAAAAATAAACTAATTTATATTGTTTTTGTAGAAATGTTCTTCAAAACCAAAGTTCGATATAAACGAGAATATTAATATATGAATATCAGCTGTTTGTGTCCTTTCGACTGAAAGGAAGCAATCTCATGAAGAACTACAACGAAAAAGATTACTTCGTTGCTATCGCGCATCGTAATGACGTAATGTTTGCGTCATTGCGAAGGAGGTATGACTGTGACAATCTGTATATTGATGGTGAAATTTGCAATGATTATACATTAAAATTTCTGATAATTAGTTATTTGCATTTAACATTACGTCGAACTCAGGTTCAAAATAAAATTACCTTCTAATTAAGCTAAAATGCCCTTTTCTAATTCTTATATTTCCAATGGCATCAACTAATTCAACTGAGAACCAGTAATCGGTTGCGGGTAATTGCCTTCCTTTAAATAAACCATCCCAACCATCTCCTCTTGGATTAATTTGAGTGATGAATTTTCCAAACCTATCAAAAATATAAATGTTAGAACTAGCATAAAAGTTTTCGTT
>NZ_CALAEQ010000033.1 GCF_937891065.1 uncultured Lutibacter sp.
AAAAAACAAGACCTAACAGGTTTCTAAAACCTGTTAGGTCTATAAATCAGTTAATATAAACCTCAAATATTTAAAAATAGTACCCAAAAATATCAAATTATCGCCTTAAATTTGGGTCTTAAAATTTGATAAAAATGAACAAGCAATTAATAGAGTGCGTACCAAATATAAGTGAAGGAAGAGATTCGGCAAAAATTAAGGCTATTGCAGCTGTGGTTGAAACTGTAGAAGGTGTAAAATTATTAGACGTTGACCCGGGAAAAGCGACCAATAGAACGGTTATTACTTTTGTTGGAGAGCCTAAAAATGTAATTGAAGCGGCGTTTAGATTGATTAAAAAAGCTTCAGAGTTAATAGATATGAGCAAGCATACAGGTGAACATCCTCGTTTTGGAGCAACCGATGTTTGTCCGTTAGTGCCTATTGCAGGAATTACTTTAGAAGAAACCGCTGTTTTTGCACATCAATTAGGAGAGCGCGTTGGAAAAGAATTGGGGATTCCTGGTTACTTTTATGAAAATGCTGCAAAAGAAGAAAAACGTAGAAATTTAGCAAGTTGCAGATCTGGTGAATATGAAGGCTTGAAAGAAAAACTAGGAAATCCAGCTTGGAAACCAGACTTTGGACCTGCTGAATATAATGAAAGTGTTGCAAAAACAGGTGCTATTGCTATTTCTTCACGTGACTTTTTAATTGCCTACAATGTCAATTTAAATTCTACTTCAACACGAAGAGCCAATGCCATTGCTTTTGATATTCGTGAAGCAGGAAGAGTTGTTTATGAAGGTAATAAATTGTCAGGTAAACCTATGGTTGATGAGCATGGTGAAACATTACGTGTCCCTGGAAAACTAAAAGCTGTAAAGGGTATTGGATGGTTTATTGAAGAGTACGGAATTGCACAAATTTCTTATAACTTAACCAATATCAACATTACTTCTATGCACGTTGCTTTTGATGCAACTGTAGATTCAGCTATTGAAAGAGGTTTACGTGTAACAGGTTCTGAATTGATTGGATTGATTCCTTTAAAAGCGATGTTAGATGCTGGAGATTATTTTTTACGCAAACAACAACGTTCTCTTGGTATTTCAGAAGCAGAGAAAATTAAAATTGCCGTAAAATCATTGGGATTAGACGATTTAAAACCTTTCAATCCAAATGAAAAAATTATTGAATATGTTTTAAAAGGTGCAACAAAAAAACTGATTGATTTTACCGTTAGCGATTTTGCTGAAGAAACTGCAGGAGAATCTATGGCACCCGGAGGTGGTTCTATAGCTGCTTATGTGGGTGTATTAGGTGTTTCATTAGGAACTATGGTTGCTAATTTATCGGCTCATAAAGCTGGATGGGACAACAAATGGGAGTTTTATTCAGATTGGGCAGTAAAAGGGCAAGCTTATAAAAACAACTTATTGTATTTGGTAGATGAAGATACCAATGCTTTTAATAAAATTATTGACGGATTTAGAATGCCGAAATCAAATGCTGAAGAAATTGAACTTCGTAAACAGGCTATTGAAGATGCTACTAAATACGCTACTGAAATTCCGTTTCAAGTGATGGAAGCTGCTTATAATTCTATGGAAGTTATGCAAGCCATGATAAAAGACGGATTGCAAAGTTCATTGTCTGATGCTGGTGTTGGTATTTTATGTGCTAGAACAGCAGTTGTTGGTGCTTATTTTAATGTTCGTATCAATGCGAAAGATATAAAAGATCGTGTTTTTGCTGAAGAAATTTTAACCAAAGCAAAAGCCATTTATACCAAAACATTGGCCATTGAAAAAGAGGTCATGGATTATATTGATGGGAAAATGTAAAAACTTAAATAAGAAGATTAAACCTAACAGGTTTTAAAAACCTGTTAGGTTTATATTCAACATTATATTGTTGGTTAAAGAATATTTTTCAAATCTTGTTTTCCAATGATAGTCATTGAAAATCTTCGACAAGCCTGTACTAACATTGTCACACTGAGCTGAGCCTGTCCTGAGCTCTTGCCGAAGTGTATTTAGTTTAGAACAAATTAAAAAGTCTTCGACAGGCTCAGACTGACTTTCTTTAGCAATTTTAACACAGTTTAATAGTAAAATGCTTCAAATTAAATTTATAGTCCAAATCCATAATCGCGCTCAACTTTACATATTCTAACTTTAAATTGTTTATACCAAGTACTTCTACCCTTTTCCCTGGCTTCAGTATGATCTACATTTAGTTTCCAATGCTGAATTGCTTCTAAATTATTCCAATAGCTAACCGTTATTCCAAGTTCATTTCTAGCAGATTCAATGCCTAAAAAACCCTCTTGTTGTTCAGCTAATTCTACCATTTTATCTGACATATTATTATAATCCTTTTCTCCTTCAGTTCTAATTGAAGTGAAAATAACCGCATAATAAGGTGGTTTTGGTGTATTTGCAATCATATTATAAAAATAAAATTCTGTACTTTTGCACCCGATAAATGTACAAGAATGAGCGCACAAAAAAAAGTCGCATTTTACACACTTGGGTGTAAACTTAATTTTTCAGAAACTTCTACCATTGCCAGAAACTTTCAAAATGAAGGTTTTGACCGTGTTGAGTTTGATGAGAAAGCTGATATATATGTAATTAATACCTGTTCAGTTACTGATAATGCTGACAAACGTTTTAAATCTATTGTAAAATCGGCTTTAAAACAAAACGAAAATGCATTTTTAATTGCAATAGGATGTTATGCCCAATTGAAACCTGAAGAATTAGCAGCAGTTGATGGTGTTGATATGGTTTTGGGTGCTACTGAAAAGTTTAAAGTAACTGATTATATCAATGACCTGTCAAAAAATGAAATGGGTGAAATTCACTCTTGTGAAATTGAAGAAGCCGATTTTTATGTTGGTTCTTACTCAATTGGTGATAGAACACGTGCCTTTTTAAAAGTTCAGGATGGTTGCGACTATAAATGTACGTATTGTACCATTCCTTTAGCAAGGGGAATTTCAAGAAGTGATTCCTTAGAAAATGTTCTTAAAAACGCTAAAGAAATTTCAGAAAAAGGAATTAAAGAAATTGTATTAACTGGAGTAAATATTGGTGATTATGGTAAAGGCGAATTTGGAAACAAAAAACACGAGCATACTTTTTATGAGTTAGTTCAAGCTTTAGATACCATTGAAGGAATTCATCGTTTACGAATCTCATCTATTGAGCCCAACTTATTAACCAATGAAACTATTGAATTTGTTGCAACATCAAACAGTTTTGTTCCTCATTTTCACATTCCTTTACAAAGCGGAAGTGATACGCTGCTTAAATTAATGAAACGCCGTTATTTGCGTGAAACTTACGATAATAGAGTTACAGCCATTAAAAAAGTAATGCCAAATGCTTGTATTGGTGTTGATGTTATTATTGGTTTTCCTGGTGAAACTGACGAATTATTTTTAGAAACCTACAATTATCTAAATGAATTAGATATTTCATATTTACACGTTTTCACCTATTCAGAAAGACCAAATACCGAAGCAATTGAAATGGATGGCGTTGTTTCCAAAAAAGTACGAACAAAACGTAGTAAAATGTTGAGAGGACTCTCTGTAAAAAAACGTAGAGCTTTTTATGAAAGTCAGCTAGGAAATAAATTAACCGTTTTATTTGAAAGCGAAAACAAAGAAGGATTTATTCACGGTTTTACTGAAAATTATGTAAAAGTAAAAACACCTTGGAATCCTGAACTAGTAAACACACTTCATCATATTAAATTAAAAGAAATAGATGATGATGGAATTGTTCGCTTTGAATGGATAAATCAACCTACTTTTGTAAGTATATAAAAATGCATTGTTTTAAAAAATAAAATTTACATTCTAGAATGATACCTGAAACTGATTTATACACGTTTGCACTTTTAGTTTTTACGTCTTTTTTTACGATTATAAACCCGTTGGGAACTATGCCAATATTTATGTCGATGACAGCTTCTTTAAGCAAACAACGACGTAAACAAACTGCAAAGAAAGCAACATTAGTGGCTTTTTTCACCATTCTTGCTTTCGCTTTCTCAGGTCAAATTTTATTTAATTTTTTTGGAATATCTGTCAATAGTTTTAGAATTGTGGGTGGAGTTATATTTTTCACCATGGGTTGGGATATGTTACAAGCCAGATTAGGAAGTTTTAAGCATACTGATGATGAAAATAAAATTGATGCTTATGTCGAAGATATTTCAATTACTCCTTTAGCTATACCTATGATTTGTGGTCCAGGAGCTATCACTAATGCTATTATTTTAATGGAAGACGCCTCTGAAATGCCTCAAAAAATTGTTTTAATTTTAGTCATTGCAGTGATGTTATTATTAACATATTTAATTTTAGTTGGCGCAAGTCAAATTACCGAAAAATTAGGGTCAACAGGAAATAAAGTGATGATGCGTTTAATGGGATTAATTGTAATGGTAATTGCTGTAGAATTTTTCTTTAGTGGTTTAAAACCAATCATCTTAGGGATGATTAATAGTTAATGGATAATTCTAAAATACATATTTATTTTGTTCCCGGATTAGCAGCAAGTCCAAAAATATTTGAATACTTACAGCTTTCAAAAGACAAATTTGAGCTTCATTATTTAGAATGGTTATTGCCTCTTTCTGAAAAAGAATCAATTGAAGATTACGCAAAAAGAATGGCCGATTTGGTTACTGATGAAAACCCTGTTTTAGTTGGTGTTTCATTTGGTGGAATCATGGTTCAAGAAATGAGTAAGCATCTAAAAACAAAAAAAGTAATCATTATTTCAAGTGTAAAATCTTTAAATGAATTTCCAAAACGATTAAAATTTATACAAAAAACCAAAGCTTATAAATTATTTCCAACTAAAGTAATTACAAATATTGAAGATTTCTCAACGTTTGCTTTTGGTGATTTCGCCGAAAAACGTGTTAAATTATACAAAGAATATTTGTCTGTTAGAGATTCTAATTATTTAAATTGGGCTATTTATAATGTGCTTAATTGGAGACAACATAAACCTTCTGATAACGTTATTCATATTCATGGCGCAGATGATCATATCTTCCCTATAAAACATATAAAAGATTGCATTACAATTGAAAAAGGCACACATGTTATGATTCTTAACAAAGCAAAATCTATTAGTAAAATAATAACGGATTCGTTTTAATTGTTAAAATAACATTCTTAACACATTAATTTTAAAATTATTTGTAACTTAACATTTAACAAACACTATAAACTATGGACAAATCAATGAAAATTTTAGGCTTAGTCGCTGTTATAATGATAAGTTCACTATTAATTTTTGCAACAAAAACAACAAATTCAAATACTACTGCTGTCAGTGATAAAAACACCAGTGAATCGTATCAAATTAGAGCGTTAAAAATTCCAACAAATCTTAATTTTGCTGGTGAAGCAGTACCTCTTGAAAAGGAAGATATTAGAGAACGAGTTGACAAAGAATTATTAGTAAATACCTATTGGCAATCTAACGGGTTGCTTTTAATAAAAAGAGCACATAAATATTTCCCTATCATTGAACCAATTTTAGAAAAAAATGGAATTCCAAACGATTTTAAATACTTGGCAGTTATTGAAAGTGGTTTGCAAAATGTAACATCTCCTGCCGGAGCTCGAGGTTTTTGGCAAATAATGGAAGCTACAGGGAAAGAAAATGGATTAGAAATTAATGATAATGTTGATGAACGTTATCATTTAGAAAAAGCAACACAAGTAGCTTGTGATTATTTAAAAGCATCAAAAGAACGATTTGGAAATTGGACATTAGCAGCTGCAGCTTATAATGCTGGAAATTATGGTATTTCTAGTAAAATTGAAACTCAAATTGTTAGCAATTACTATGATTTATTACTTGCAGATGAAACAGAACGTTATATTCCAAGAATGGTTGCGTTAAAAGAAATATTATCAAACCCTGAAAAATATGGTTTTATATTTGATGATGAAGATTTATATAAATTAGAAGAAATTAGAATTATTGAAATAGATACTGAAATAGCCGATATTGCTCAATTTTCGAAAGATTTAGGCATCAACTATAAAGTATTAAAATTACACAATCCGTGGTTGCGAGAAAATAAATTAAATAATAAGTCAAGAAAAATGTATCAACTGAAAATTCCTACTGAAATCTAATAT
>NZ_CALAEQ010000034.1 GCF_937891065.1 uncultured Lutibacter sp.
ATCCATCCAAATTTCAACATTCCGTTGTCTATTTTAGTCATTCATTTTTTATTGAATGTGCTCATTTTAATTTTTAGCAGGCATTTATTTAAAGCATTGTACCGGGTATTAATTGAGGATTCTAAAATTGAAAAACGAGTGCTGATTTATGGTGCTGGGGAGGCAGGTTTATTAACCTATGGTATATTAAAGGAAGACAATAAAAGTAAGACTCAAATAATAGGTTTTATTGATGATAATAAAAATAAAACAGGAAGAAAGATAAACCGTTTACAAGTATATAGCTCAGCAGCAATAGATGGAAAATTTATAATTTCAAAAAGAATTAATGAAATTATTATTGCCATACAAACCATACAACCCATTCAAATATTAGCATTGGTAGATAGATTTGCAGACCTTGCTGTGGAGGTGAAAATAGTACCTCCTACAAAAGATTGGATAGGCAATGAGTTAAAATTGAATCAAATTAAATCGGTGAATGTTGAAGATCTACTGGGAAGAACACCTATTCAATTAGATAATCAGGTTTTAAAAAGAGAATTAAATGACAAAGTAATTTTAATAACAGGTGCTGCAGGCTCAATAGGAAGTGAAATAGCGAGGCAAGTGGCAGGTTTTAATTATAAACATTTGATTTTAATAGATCAAGCCGAATCTGAACTCTACAATTTGCAACAATATTTTCATCGTAACAATACGCGTAATTGTACTTCAATTGTTACAGATGTGCGGAATTATAAGCGAATGGATTTTATATTTGAACAATACCAACCCAACATTGTTTTTCATGCTGCAGCTTATAAACATGTGCCTTTTATGGAAGCAAACCCATACGAAGCGGTACGTGTAAATATTTCAGGAACTAAAAATATAGCTGAACTGGCCATCAAATACCATGCTGAAAAATTTGTAATGGTATCTACAGATAAAGCTGTAAACCCTACAAACGTAATGGGAGCTACCAAGCGAATTGCAGAAATGCAAATCTCTTGCTTGCAGGAGAAAGGGAAAACAAAATTTATCACCACACGTTTTGGAAATGTATTAGGTTCAAACGGATCTGTAATTCCGTTGTTTAAACAACAAATTAAAAATGGAGGTCCATTAACAGTAACACATAAAGATATTACACGCTATTTTATGACCATTCCAGAGGCTTGTCAGTTAGTATTAGAAGCTGGCGCTATGGGTAATGGAGGCGAAATATTTGTTTTTGATATGGGTGAATCTGTAAAAATTTACGATCTGGCCTTAAATATGATTCGTTTATCTGGGCTCCATTTCCCTAAGGATATTGATATTAAAATAATAGGTTTACGCCCCGGAGAAAAAATTTATGAAGAATTACTAGGCGATGGTGAAAACACCAAAAATACCTATCATGATAAAATTATGATTGCAGAAGTAAAGCCTATAAATATAGAAAAGCTAACAAAAGAAATAGCTGAATTATGTGAAGGGAATGAAGATTTTAATGAAGAGAAAACGATTCTGAAAATGAAAAAAATTGTACCAGAATTTATTTCTAACAACTCAAAATATGAAGTTTTGGACGTACTTCGACAAGCTCAGCATGACAAAGTGAGGAGTGATGAGTGAAGATGTGCTTCGACAGGCTCAGCATGACAAAGTGAAGAGTTAGAAAGAGAAATTCCCCTCTTGAGAGGGGTTAGGGGTGTGTTTTTGAATGATGAGTAGGACAGAGCGTAAAGAAAACAGCTTGTAGCTGTTTTTAGCGAATGGGCCAGGTGGCGCGTTGGGCTTAAAAGAGTGAAGAGTTAGGAAGTGCTTCGACAAGCTCAGCATGACAAATTGAAGAATAAGGAGTGAAAATTGAAATAGCAAAAGAAAAAGAAACCGTATATTTGAGTCTTCTTATAAGACCCTAAAATTAAATAGCATAAACAGTGAAAAAGCGAATGAAAAACACGTTATATAACCAACTACTCATATTTTGCATAGCCACTTTATTTGTAGCGTGTGTCTCCCCAAAAAAAATGGTTTATTTTCAAGACATAGAAGGTGTTGAAACGAATGAAACTGTTGTGAATTATGAGCCTAAAATTCAGGTGGGCGATTTGTTAAGTATTAATGTGTCAGCAATTGATGGGGAAGCAGCGATGCCATTTAATTTATATGAAACACCTATGATTGGGAGTGCTGTATCCAATGCGAAACCTTTAACATACTTAGTGAATTCAGATGGTGAAATTAATTTTCCAGTACTGGGTACCATGAAAGTAGCAGGGCTGTCAACTAAAATTTTAGCAGCCGATTTAACCAAAACCTTGGCAGCTTATTTGAAATCACCTATTGTAAATATTAGATTAACTAATTTTAAAGTGACCGTTTTAGGAGAGGTAAAGGTGCCTGGTAGTTATACAATTTCCAATGAGCGAATTTCAATTATTGAAGCAATTGGATTGGCCGGTGATTTAACCATACAAGGAAGAAGAAGTACTGTATTATTAATAAGAGAACAAGAAGGTGAACGGAAATTTGTAACCATAGATTTAACGAATAAAAAATTATTTAACTCTCCCTATTTTTATTTAGCACAAAACGATGTGATTTATATAGAGCCTAATAAAACAAAGTTAAATTCATCTGTAGTTGGTTCTAATACAGGAGTTATACTCTCGTCAGTATCTATTTTAATTACATTAATAACACTACTTACTCGTTAAAATTAGAGCTATGCAACAAGAGAATCCGTTAAATACTGTAAATTTTAATGATGAATCTATCAATATTCGTGAAGAGATAGAAAAATATGCATACCACTGGAAGTGGTTTGTGTTGGCAATTATGGTGGCGCTCACAACGGCATTTTTATTCCTACGCTATGCACCTAATACGTATGAGGTGTCTACAACTATTTTAATTGATGAAGAAAATAGTGGAGGTTTAGCCTCGGAATTGTCTGCTTTTGAAGATTTAGGATTGCTAGGAGGAACACAAACAACATTAGACAATGAAATTGAATTGTTAAAGTCTAGAACTTTAATGCAAGAGGTGATTGAAGATTTAGGAGTAAACGTCACTTATTTCAATAAAGGAAGGGTAAAAACGTCTGAACTGTTTTATCAAAATTTACCTATTAAAATCAACTTTTTTTCTAAAGACTCACTGTTTTATTTAAAAGATACCATGTTTACGGTGAAACTAAAATCAGAGACTAATTTTAGTTTACTCAATATTACAGGAGAATTGGTTTCCGAACATGTATTTGGTGAAAGTATTTACAGTACTATAAGTGATATCACAATAACGCCTGCTACTAACCATAAATTAAAAGGGGATGAAGAAATTATTGTAAAAATTACACCATTAAAAAATGTGGTTGACCGGTATAGAAATGCCATTCAAATTCAGCCTGTAAACAAAAATGCAAGCGTTATAAGGTTAAGCCTAAATGATCAATTACGATTGAAGGCTCAGGTTATTTTAAACAGGTTAGTGTACCAATATAATAAAGATGCTGTTGAAGATAAAAGCACGGTAGCCAAAAATACCAATGAATTTATAAATCAACGATTAGAAATTATAAATAAAGATTTACTAGCGGTAGAGTCAAATGCAGAAACATTTAAAAGTGAGAACAAATTAACAGACATCTCTTCTGAAGCGGGTTTGAATTTAGCCTCAAAATCGGAGTTCGAAAAAAGAATTGTTGAATTAGGAACACAGCTTAAATTAATAGCCTATGTTGGAGAGTATCTTGAAATTAATTCGGAGGATTTAATTCCGGCGAACCTAGGATTGCCTCAAGGAGCATTGGAAGCAAGTACCTTAAAATACAATGAGCTGTTATTAGAGCGCAATCGCATTCTTAAAAGCTCAAGCAAATTAAATCCAGTAATTGTTAATTTAAGTGATCAGATTACACAATTGAAAGAAAGCATTTCTCAAAGCTTAGTGAATTTAGAGTCTTCATTAACAATTTCTTTAAATCAAGTAATGCAACAGCAGTCTCGTTTAAATTCTAAAATTGCTGCAGTACCAAAACAAGAAAGAGAATATAGAGACATTCAGCGTCAGCAGCAAATAATAGAAGCGTTGTACTTGTATTTATTGGAAAAACGAGAAGAAAATGCCATTACGTTGGCGGTAACGTTACCCAATGCAAAAGTTATTGATGCAGCTTATGGAAGTGATACTCCAGTTGCTCCTAAACGTAAAATTATCTATTTAGCAGCATTACTTTTAGGGGTTATTGTTCCATTTGGAGTGCTGTACATATTATTTTTATTAGATAATAAAGTGCATTCAAGAAAAGATGTTGAGGCTATTGTAAAAGCACCTTACTTAGGAGATATTCCTAAATCAGTTTCCGCTAATAAAGTGGTGGTATCAGGCAATGATCGGAATAGTGTTGCGGAATCTTTTCGTTTGTTAAGAACCAACATTAATTTTATGCTTTCTAAAGCAAAAGACCAAGGAAAACTTATTTTTTTAACATCGACATTAGCAGGAGAAGGGAAAACATTTGTTTCTATTAATTTGGCAGCAGCATTGGCATTATCAAATAAAAAAGTATTGTTAATGGGTGCAGACATTCGGAAACCGAAAATTTCTGAATACTTAAATATAGCCTCAGAAAAAGGTTTGACCCATTTCTTAATGGATGATTCGGTGACTATTAAGGAAGTAATAACATCAGTTAAAGAAGGATTTGATTTAGTAAATTCAGGAGCGATACCGCCAAACCCATCAGAATTACTAATGAATGGAAGGTTTGAAGAAGCTTTAGCATATGGGAAAGAACATTATGATTATGTAATAGTAGATACGGCTCCTGTAAATATTGTTACAGATACTTTATTATTAGGGCAACAAGCAGATTTATTTATTTATGTAATTAGAGCAAATTTCTTAGACAAGCGTTTATTAGAAGTGCCTAAATTATTATATAGTGAAAAACGATTGCCTAATATGGCTGTATTGGTAAATGACACCAATTTTGAAAGAGGTTATGGGTATGGCTACGGTTATGGCTACGGATATGGCGAAGCTACAGTTAAAAAGGCTTGGTGGAAAAGAAAGTAACTATCATTCAGGAGAATGTCATACTGAGCTTGTCGAAGGATCTATCGAAGTGTTTATTTGGGGTCTGTTGATTATGAATTATAGTAATGAGTCTTGCAGTCTCGCTTAGCTCTTGTCTTGCAGTCCTGAGTCAAAGAAGTAAAAAGTGATGAGTGGTGATGTGCTTCGACAAGCTCAGCATGACAAAGTGAAAAGTAAAAAATTAGTCACACTGAGCCTGTCGAAGTGCTAGTTGAAGTGAAATAGAACTAAAAAAGTCTTCAATACTTCGGCCAAGCTAAGTACAGGCTAAGCTCAGACTGACAAAGGCATATAAATAATTTAAGCTAAATAAGCTGACAGCAAGACTGCACGACCGCAAGACAATAAAAAGAGCGAAGCGAGACAGCACGACAGCACGACTGCACGACTCAGACAGTAAAGCTACTTAAACACTTCATTATTTTTTAAAATAGGGGTTAGTTTTTTTATAATAGCCGTACTATTGATGCGTTCCAAATAATTTAAGTGCCTGTCATGATGGGTATCTGTTCCAACAAAATCAATAAGATTGTCCTTTAGAAGTTTTTTAGCAATGGTAGTTACCTCTTTCCCGTAATATTTAGTAAGTGATAATAAATTAAGTTGAAATAAGCAACCAGCTTCTTTCAGTTTACTGTATTCAGCATAATTGTTATGGTAAAAAGCATACCTTTCTGGATGTGCTAAAATAGGTTTGTATCCTGCTATTTGAATAGCAAATAGTGTTTCATATAAATTGAGGGGGGCATTTAAATAGGACATTTCAATAAGAAGATAATTATCTTTAATTGTTAGTAATTTTTCTGTTTTTAATAAGGTATTAAAATTACCATCTAACATATATTCTGCAGCCAGCTTCAATTGAACTTCGGTAAAATTTACTTTTTTTAGAAAGTCATTAAATTCGTTAAATCTTTTTTTTAGGCTCAAGCTTGAATTTTCCCATACACCTTCCATAATATGTGGTGTTAAAATAATAGTGTTGATGCCATAGCTATGCATTTTTTTTAATAAAGCTAAAGAATCTTCAAAACTTTGAGAACCATCATCTACCCCTGGTAAAATATGAGAATGAATATCCACAAAGTCATCAGGGAAATTCGTTGTAATGGATGTTTGTTTGTTTTTGAAAAAGTTAAGCATATATTTTTGGAAATTAAAACACCTGTTATTGTCACTATTTGTACTGCATATTTTATGCGAAGTTAGGAAAATTTAAGCAATGTGTACTTTTCAAATTGATACTTGCTTTATTGTTTTTAGGTTAAAATTGAATAGGATAACGATATAGCGTTTGAGAGTACAGAAGGAAGAATATAGTAGTTGCAGTTTATAGGTAACTTCAAATGGAGTAGCGATAAATAGTTGAAAAAATAGAGGTTACTTTTCATAAATCATTATATTTACAATACGGTTATGAAAATAAAACTACTCAGCATATTTCTTATGTTGTATTCAATGCATTTACAAAGTCAAACCTATGTAAAAGTGAATACATTAACTACGTTACTTACCATCCCAAATGTTGGGATAGAGACTAGTATTGGTGAAAAATCAACTTTCCAATTTGATATCACAGCATCATTTTGGAAATCAATTAAGGGGAAACCAAGTCAGTTTTATATTTTTATTCCAGAGTATAGGTATCATTTTAATGAAAAATACCAAGGTTTTTATGTTGGAGCTCATGTAGGATTTACACTTTTTAACTTTCAAAAATGGAATTATCTGAATACCAATTTGTATGAAAAAGGGCTTGGATATGTAATGGGTGTAACGATAGGGTATCAAACAAAGATAAATGATCGATTTTTATTTGATGTTTTTTTAGGAGGAGGAAATAGTCAAGGGTTTTATAAAGGATACACTATTGGTTCAGATATCCGATATGATAACGCTGAAAATTATAATAAAAGTGGTGAATGGCTTCCTTATAGAGGTGGAGTGATGCTTTCGTACCGTATTAAATAGTGTATATATTGCATCTAATTAACAATACAATTGATTTGCGAGCTATTATGAGTATACAAGTAAAAGATTCTCATTCGTAAGTTCGATTGATTTATTATAAACGTATTAAAGAGAAATCTTATTAATATATTGAGAACTAATAAGCTGCTGAATGTGTATTACTTCGTGTAGTTTTTAATGATAGCTTGTACTTTTTTACTGTCTTCAGCAGCAGTTACTTCTGCGTTTTTATAAATAATTTTTCGATCTTTATCTAAAACAAAAGTCCACCGAGCTGCGGTCACGCCTCTTGTTAACATAAAGCTATCTCCATTAAATTCTCTGGTAATTGAGCCACCATCTTTTGTTGGTACTCCAAATATTTTTGCAATGTTTCCAATAGGATCAGACAATAAAGGGAAATTTAGTTGTGATGATTCTTTAAAGTGTTTTAGGTTAGCAACTTCATCGCCGCTAACACCAATAATAGTGACACCCATTTTATCGAAAGTAACTTTATCATCGCGATATGCGCAAGCCTGAGCGGTGCATCCTCCAGTCATAGCAGCTGGATAAAAATAAACCACTAAAAAATCGGATAATACATCAGAAGAATTCCATTCATTGCCAGTATCATCAAGTCCAGAAAATGTTGGGACTTTATCCTCTACGTTTAATTCGGTGGTGTTTTGTGCTATTGTTGAAAGCGAAATTGTGAAAATTAGGAGTAGATTAAGTATGTTTTTCATTTTATAATGTTTTTATGAAATAGGATGTGAAATAGGTTTATTAATGATTAATATATTTATGGTTGCAATTAGTAAAAACGTCAGTTCGAGTGTTTTTTTGGAGTAAAACGGAACAAAAAAAGTATCGAGAACCTTTTTTAAAAATAATTTTTTTGATCTTGATATGATTTTGTATAAAAATTCACTTGAACTTACGAAAATTATCGTCAAAAATTAATTGCATTAACAGGTAAAATATAATTTAGGATGTGAAATCTTAAACAATGGTAACGTCAATCCCAATTTCAATAAGTTTGTTTTTTGTGACTTCATCAATGCCACTATCTGTAATTATTTGATCTATATCTTCAAGGCCACATATTCTTCCAAAGCCTTTTCTTCCAAATTTAGAAGAATCAGCGAGTACAATAATTTTTTGAGCGGCTTTTATCATTTGTTTATTCAAAGAGGCTTCCATAGAGTTCGTTGTTGAAAGTCCGAATTCTAAATCAATACCGTCTACACCTAAAAATAATTTTGTAAAAGTGAATTCAGCTAGCATTTTTTCTCCAATAGGGCCAACTACAGACGATGAGCTTGGTCGTACCATTCCTCCTAATTGCATCACGTCAATATTAGGATTCTCAGCGAGTATTAGAGCTGTGTTTAACGATGCTGTTAATACTGTTAAGCCTTCAACAGGTTGAACGTGTTTTGCAAATTCTATGACAGAGGTTCCTGATGCTATTATAATACTGTCATTTGGTTCTAAAGTTAGTCCGGCAGCGATAGCAATTCTGTTTTTTTCTTTGATGTTTATTTTTTCCTTAATATGTACATGGTGTTCTGTAATATATGGATTTGAAGGAATAGCTCTACCGTGTGATCTAAATAATAATTTTCTTTCTTCCAATAATTTCAGGTCCTTTCGAATGGTTACTACAGAAACATCAAATTCTTGACTTAAATCATTAACGGTAACAAACCCGTTTCGTTCCAGTTTATCGAGTATCAGTTTATGTCGATCAATAATATTTAATACCATTCTAATATATTTTAAAGCAAAGGTACGATATTCTCTAGTTAAATTGAAATAATTTAAAATGCCTTTTGTGTGTTTTTTTAATTTACATGTAGCTGATGAATTGTTTTTATGGAGGAATTTTATTGTAGAAATTTTACTGTTTTGTTGAATTTGCGATTAAAACAATCATTAAAATTTAGTAATGTTTTTATGTTTTAGTTTCGAATTAATGATAAATATCATAATTATGTAAAAAAAACTAAATAAAACTTTCGTTGTGTTTCGATTAATTATATATTTACAGCGTTAATGTTTCATATTGAATAAATAAATTAAAAAGTAGGTTATGAAAAGAAGTGAAATGATTGATGAAATTAGTAAGAATAATAAAGAATACGATTTCATAGTAATAGGTGGTGGAGCGACAGGGATTGGAATTGCATTGGATGCTGCTTCAAGAGGGTATTCAGTAGTGTTACTTGAAATGTCAGATTTCACAAAATCGACATCAAGTAAAAGTACAAAGTTGGTTCATGGTGGAGTTCGTTATTTGGCACAAGGAGATGTTGGATTGGTAAGGGAGGCTGTTGTTGAAAGAGGGTTGTTAACTCAGAATGCTCCTCATTTAGTTAAAAATCAGTCTTTTATAATTCCAACTCAAGGATTGTTTGATGAATTGCAATATACGGTTGGTTTAACGTTATATGATTTATTGGCCGGAAAATTAAGCTTAGGGAGATCTAAACGTATTTCAAAAGCGAAAACCTTAAAACGTATTTCAACAATTAATCCTGAAAAAATTACTGCTGGTGTAGTGTATCACGATGGTCAATTTGATGACACCCGATTGGCAATTAATGCATTGCAAAGCGCTACTGAGTTAGGTGCTATTGTAATTAATTATTGTCCAGTAACAAGTTTGATGAAGGATGCAGATGGAAATGTTTCAGGAGTTCGATTTTTTGATGAGGAAAGTAAAAAATCGCATGAAATAAAAGGAAAGCAAGTTGTGAATGCAACAGGTGTTTTTGCTGATGATGTTTTGAAAATGGATACGCCAAATGCTAAAAAAACGATTGCTCCTAGTCAAGGGGTGCATTTAGTATTGGATAAAAGCTTTTTGCCTGGAGATGATGCGATTATGATTCCTAAAACTGATGATGGTAGAGTATTATTTTTAGTTCCTTGGCATGGTAGAGTTGTTGTTGGTACAACCGATACACCTATTAAAGAAGAATCTTTAGAGCCAATAGCTTTAGAAGAAGAAATCCAATTTATTTTAAAAACAGCCGAACGTTATTTAACAAAAGCCCCAAAAAGAAGTGATGTTTTAAGTGTTTTTGCGGGACTTAGACCTTTAGCGGCAACAGAGGAAGGAAAGAAAACGAAAGAGATTTCTAGAAGTCATAAAATATTCACTTCAGATTCTGGATTGTTAACGATGGTTGGTGGGAAATGGACAACTTTCAGAAAAATGGGTGAGGATTTGGTTGATAAAACTGAAAAAAGAAATGGTTGGCCTCATATTTCTACAAAAACGAGGCATTTAAAAATACATGGATATAAAAAAAATGTAGATCATAACAACCCTTTGTATTTTTATGGAAGTGATGAAATAGCGATTTTAAAATTAGCAAAGGAAGAGGGGATGAGTGAATTGATAAGTTCATCATTAGGAGTTATGAAAGCGCAAGTAGTTTGGGCTGTGAGACATGAAATGGCACGTACAGTTGAAGATGTTTTAGCACGTAGAGTTCGTTGCCAATTGTTGGATGCTAAAGAGAGTATCAAAATGGCTCCTAAAGTTGCGAAAATCATGGCTGCTGAATTAGGAGAGAATGAGGCTTGGGAAAAGAATCAAATAGATGAATATGTACAAGTTACATTAAATTATATTTTATAAGTGAGAATTAATTGAATAGGTATAAAAATCTAATATTAAATGATGCATACGATGTTAGATTTTTATTTCTTTTCTCGCTTTAAGAAGCTTTATGATATAAGTCATTGATTTTGTAAAAAAACCAAAAAAAACTTTCGAATTGTTATATTTTATAATATTTTCGTTGCCCGAAAAAAAATGAGACTATTTAAGTGTTGTTTTACGAAAACGATTTAGTGTTTGTTTTGAATGAGAAAAGTTAGGTTGCTTTCAAATTGAAAATAAAAAATGATAAGAAGCTTAATTTAAGAATTAATAAATCAGTACATATGATAAATTTATTTAAACCAGCAGCACACAAGGAGTTGCTTCCTGACGATAAAATTGATAGCTCTTATAAGAGGTTGAGATTGCAAGTGTTTATTGGAATATTTGTGGGTTATGCCGGCTATTACCTTGTTAGAAAAGTATTTTCATTAGCCATGCCAGATTTAGTGAATCTTGGTTATTCTAAAACACAATTAGGTTTTGCCCTATCTGGAGTATCCATTGCTTATGGGTTAAGTAAATTTATTATGGGGAATGTTTCCGATAGAAGTAATGCCCGTAATTTTTTAACTGCAGGTTTAGTACTCTCAGCTTTTACTATGATTTTAATGGGGATATTGCCTGTTGCAACATCGTCTATAATGATAATGTTTGTATTGTTAATTTTGAATGGATGGTTTCAAGGAATGGGTTGGCCTCCTAGTGGTAGAGTGATGGTACACTGGTTTTCTTTGAAAGAAAGAGGAACAAAAATGGCGATTTGGAATGTGGCTCATAATGTTGGAGGTGGTATTATTGGACCCCTTGCAATTTTAGGAGTTGCAATTTTTGCAGATTGGCATGCTAAATTATATTTCCCTGGATTTATAGCTTTAGGTGTAGCCGTTATAACTTGGTTTTTAATTAGAGATACCCCGCAATCTTGTGGACTTCCAAATATTGAAAAATATAAAAATGATTATCCAGATAATTATTCAGATAAATTTGAAGAAGAAATGTCTGCTAAAGAAATTTTCTTTAAATACATATTCAAAAACAAACTGTTATGGTCTATTGCTTTTGCCAATGCCTTTGTTTATTTAGTGCGTTATGGTGTTTTAGATTGGGCCCCTTTATATCTTGAAGAAGCGAAAGGTTTTTCTATCAAAGAATCTGGATGGGCGTACTTTGCTTATGAATGGGCGGGTATACCAGGAACACTACTTTGTGGATATTTAAGTGATAAAGTATTTAATGGAAAAAGAGCTCCTGTGAGTATTATTTATATGCTTCTTGTCATGGTTTCAATATATATGTATTGGACCAGTGATTCAATA
>NZ_CALAEQ010000035.1 GCF_937891065.1 uncultured Lutibacter sp.
ATAATTTAAATGTCTATAAATAATTAATAATTATATAAATAAGCTCAGGTAATTAATTACTTGGGCTTTTTATTTAAATAAATGAATAAAATGAGTACAGAAAACAAATCTTTTTTTGGAGTAATGAAGTCTTATAACAAGACTTTTTGGATTGCAAGTGGAATGGAATTATTTGAACGTTGGGCTTGGTATGGTCTTTTTGCCGTATTAGCATTATATCTTACAGGTTCAACCGATGAAGGCGGATTAGGATTTACCCATACTGAAAAAGGACAAATAATGGGTATTGTAACTGCAATATTATATTTGCTTCCAATGATTACAGGTGTAATTGCAGATAAAATTGGTTATAAACGATCTTTAATAATAGCTTACATATTGTTAATAACTGGTTATTATTTTATGGGTGAAGTATCAAGCTACACATCTGTATTTTTAGTATTTTTATGGGTTGCTGTTGGTGCAGCAATGTTTAAGCCTGTTGCATCCGCAATTATCACAAAGAATACTGACAAATCTAATTCAACTTTAGGTTTTGGTATTTTTTATATGATGGTAAATATAGGTGGGTTTGTAGGGCCTTTTATGTCTTCAACTCTAAGAACTCAATATGGTTGGAAAATAATTTTTCTTCAAGCAGCCATAGTAATTGGAATTAACTTAGTTATTTTATTACTTTTTTATAAAGAAAAAGACCGAGTTAAAAGCACTGAAACTATGGTTGAAGCCATTTTAAGTGCTTTTAAAAATATAATTGAAGCTGTTAAAGACAGTCGTCTTTCTGTATTGTTAGTAATAATGGTTGGTTTTTGGACTATGTTTAACCAGTTATTTTATACACTTCCAACTTTTATTGAAGATTGGGTAAATACAAAAGCATTGCATGACTCTATTGCTAGTGTTTCTCCATGGATAGCAAGTGCTATGAGTGGTGGTGGTGATTCTGTTAACCCAGAAATGTTGATAAACTTGGATGCTGGTTCAATTATTTTATTTCAATTACTTGTTTCGTATTTTGTATTAAAAATGCGACATGTAAGTGCTATGATAACAGGTTTTGTTATTGCTTCAATAGGTATTGGTATTACATTTTACACTGGAAACGGGTTTTATACAATTTTAGGTATTATGATTTTTGCTATTGGTGAAATGATGACAAATCCAACATTTTCTTCATTTATTGCTTTAATATCTCCTAAAGGAAAAGAAGCATTATATATGGGTACTTATTTCTTACCAATATTTTTAGGAAACTTTTTAACAACCTTTATTTCAGGTAATTTATACCAAGCATGGTCAGATAAAATTACTTTGTTACAGACTGAAATGTCAACAAGAGGAATTGAAATGCCAGAAATAACAAAGGAATTTACAAAAAATGATTATTTTGCTTCTGCATCAGAAAAATTAGGAATGACCCAAGTTGAAATGACTCAAATGGTATGGGACACATACAATCCTAACAAAATTTGGTATGTAATTGTAGCCATAGGAATTGTTACAATTTTAGCATTGGCTATTTATGATAGAATGGTAATTCGTCCTAAGGAAGCAAACGGAAATTAAAAATTTGAAACAATAAAAATAAAGAATAAGATTTTGAACCGATAATGTGCTCAAAATCTTATTCTTCATTCAATTTAAATAATTATAATTTATGTCAGATTATATTCAAGAAGAAGAACAGCAACAAATATTAGGACATCCTGTAGGATTATTTGTACTGTTTTTCACAGAAATGTGGGAGCGCTTCAGTTATTATGGAATGCGTGCACTACTTATATTGTTCCTTGTTGCTAAAATAGATGATGATGGTTGGGAATGGACAAGAGCTGAAGCATATGCCTTGTTTGGTTGGTATGTTATGCTCGTCTATTTACTTCCCTTATTAGGAGGTTGGTTAGCAGATAATAAATGGGGGCATGTAAAAACTGTAATTGTTGGAGCAATTATTATAACCCTGGGGCATGCGGCAATGGCTGTTTCTGATTTACACGTAGGTATAGATTTAAAGTTTGTTTTTTACTTAGGTTTATTACTTATTGTTGTAGGAACAGGTTTATTTAAACCAAATATGTCTGCTATTGTTGGAAAAATGTATCCTCCACAAAGTAATAAAAAAGATGGGGCTTACACTATTTTTTATATGGGTGTTAACTCTGGGGCCTTTATTGGAACTCTTTTAGTAGGTTGGATAGGTGAAACTTTTAGCTGGACTTGGGGATTTGGATTGGCTGGTATCTTTATGTTCTTTGGATTACTTCAATTTTATTTTGCCAGAAGTGTATTTGGAAAGGCTGCTTCTCAACCTAAATTAAAAGGAGCTGTAGTGCCAATTGAAGATGAAGGCAAAGATGTACCTTTTACAAGTAAAGATTTATCTCTTGCCAGTATTGGAGGTTTTTTTGCTATCTCTTGGATTGTTGATGGTTTATATTCAGTAGTAAGCAGAGGAAGTCATTTTTTAATCGAAAATTTATTTTCATTTGAAGCATTTGGGAAAGTTATCCCAGTTGACATGTCTAGCCTATTTTTCTTATTGTCTTTAATCATATTTATTACTTTAGGTGTAACAAGACTAAAAAGGTTTCAACCTATTGAAAGAGATCGATTAAAAGTTGTATTTATAATTGCATTTTTTGTGATTTTCTTTTGGGCTAGTTTTGAACAAGCTGGTACAACTATGAATATTTTTGCAAAAGATTATACCAACAGAGTTTTGGAAGGTAATTGGGGATTATTTTATAAAATAATTGATTTTATTCTTTCAATAGCTCCAATGTTAGTATTAACTTGGGTGATTTATAAATTAGGAAAAGCAATTATTAAAAAATATCCTTTAACTATTTTATTTACTAGTATTAGTTTCATAATTATATGGATATTGGTAATTTTTAGAGTTTATGAAAAAATTACGGCTGATGCAACTCTTGTAGATACTTCTTGGTTTCAAATATTAAATCCTGTATTTATAATTTCCTTAGCCCCATTATATTCAATGTTCTGGAAAAAATACACATTCTCAGGACCACAAAAATTCTTTATCGGTTTAACATTATTATCAGCTGGATTTGGTATGTTAGCTATAGGTTCAATGGGTATTGAACCTGGAGCACAAACTGCTTCTGTTAGTATGGTATGGCTATTACTAGCATTTCTATTACATACAATGGGAGAATTATCAGTATCTCCAGTAGGTTTATCATATGTAAGTAAATTAGCTCCGGCTAGAATGCTTGCTTTCCTTTTTGGAATTTGGTATGTATTTACAGGAATGGCAGGGAAACTAGCATCAATAATGGCTGAATATTCTGACGGAATAGCTGAAAGTGTAGGTTTATCAGGATTCTTTTTAATATTCACAATAATTCCATTTATGGCAGGACTAGTTATTTTAAGCCTGAATAAACCATTAAAAAGAATGATGCACGGTATAGATAAATAGAAAATATATGAATAATTAAAATTACAAAGTCTCTATTTATAGGGACTTTGTAATTTTGGTATTATATTTGCGACCAACGCATTGATTATAATTATTAAAAATAGATTTAAACTTATGAAAAAAGTATTGATTTTAACCCTAATACTAAGTAGCATTTCTCTTTCAGCACAAGAAATAAATTGGATGACACTTGATGAAGCTGTAAAAGCACAAAAAAAAGCACCTAAAAAAATATTTATGGATGCTTATACCATTTGGTGTGGGCCTTGTAAAATGTTAGATAAAAACACATTTAACAATAAAGATGTGGCAGAATATATTAACAAAAATTACTATGCTGTAAAATTTAATGCTGAAGGTAATTCAAAAGTAAAATTTAAAGGAACAACATATACAAATCCTAAATTTAATCCCGATACTTCAGGTAGAAATAGTTCTCATGAGCTATCAGGTGTTTTAGGAATAAGAGCATATCCTACATTACTTTTTTTAGATGAACAAGCAAATTTAATTGCCCCAATTACTGGTTATAAAACACCTAGTCAGTTAGAACTATTCTTAAAGTTTTTTAATTCTGCTGATGTAAAAAATATCACTAAAGAATCTTGGGAAAGTTACGCTGCTAATTTTATCCCTGAATTTAAAGATTAGTTAACAACTTATTTTAATATATAAGCTCCTTTTTGCATTGTACTGTAAAAAGGAGTTTTGTTTTTTAAGCAAGTCCGTTCCCATAAACCAACATAACTTTTATAATTAGAACCATCTGCTATTAGTAGTTTTGGCTGTATCACTTTCAGCAATCTTTCTAAATTAATTTTTGGAGATTGTTGTAAAACTATAATAGTAGGTTTAATTGTTTTATATTCATAAATACCAAGACTATCAACTATTAGAATAATTTCATTTTTAAATTTATATACATTTTTAGATTTTATAGTTTGAAGATCCCCTCCTATTCCAGTGCCTATTAAATATGGTTTTATTGCATAGTTGCTTTGAGTTAAAGAATCCGCTGAACTTATTACTAAATTAGCTCCTACTCTATTTCCAATAATACTTTTTTTAGACTGATTAAAGACAATTAATTCATTGGTTGCTTGCAACTTGTGTTTTTCAAACACGAAAATTGATTGGATACATATTATTGACAGCAACACAAAAACAAAACGGTAAAACACTTTCTTTTCAATCCATTTAATAGTTATAAATATAAATGTGTAAATAGCAATCATTGTCATCAATGAAAATGAAATGTTTTGAATAATAAAATATTCCTGATTGGAAATCCATTCCACAAAACGATTCATTAATTGAATAATACCGCTGTAAAAATCTCCTAAAAACTGTGGTAAAATATCAAGAATGGCTAAAATAATTATTATAATTCCTGCTGTTAAAATCATTCCTAAAAACGGAATTATCACCAAATTAGATAGAAAAAACAACCCTGGAAACTGATGAAAATAAAATAAACTTAATGGTAAAACTCCAAGTTGAGCTGCAATTGAAACTGTAAATAATTGCCATATTTTATCTGGTAACCAATAGTTCGGTTTCCATAAATCATACAATTTTGGTTGAATCCAAACTATTGAAAAAACAGCTAAATAACTTAACTGAAAGCCTACTTCAAACAAATAAAATGGGTTAAACAGCAACAAAAAAAACATTGAAATAACTAATGTATTATAAACACTCGAACGCTGAACCAATTGCATACCAATTGTTAAAGCTGTAAACATAGAAACCGCTCTTACTACCGAAGCCGACAAACCAGCAATAATAGCATATACCCATAGTAAAAGTATTATAAAAAATGTTGCTATTAATTTCCCGTTTTTAAAATAATAAAATGGTTTAAATACAAATAGTAGCAACAATAAAATGATACCAATGTGCAATCCTGAAACGGCTAAAATATGGACAGCACCTGCACCTGAATAGCTTTCTAACAATTCACTTGAAATAGTATTTCTTTGCCCTAATAATAAAGCATTTATTACTGCTAATTCATCATCTTTAAATCCGTTGTTTATTAATGATGTATTTATGCTTTCTCTAAATTTTGAAGCAACACCTTTTAAAGTATTTCTTTTATCTTGAAGCTTTAAAACCATTGATTTTTCAAGATGTATTTGATGATGAATTTGCTGATTTTGAAGGTGTTTCTTGTAATTAAAACCATACGGGTTCTGTGGTTTATTTATGCTCATAAACTCAGTTTTTACAACTAAATTATTGCCCACTTCTAATTGATTTTCAATACTATCTCTCACCACTGCAACTAAAATTTTACCTATAGTATAATTGTTATTTAACTGAAGTACTGTTGCTTCGTATTTATTAAAATAGATAGTTGGTTTTAATACCTTTTGTATTTCTAAAAGTGCAGTTAAAGGTTTATTAGCTACAAATTCAGAAGAATTTGTATAATGCAATTTTTTATTTAGTTGATTCTTATATGTAATAGAACTTATCCCAACAAAAAAAGAAATCAAAAAAACTAAGATTGTGAATACTACTGAAGGTTCAAATAGCTTCTTAGCTCGAAAATATTGAAACCCTAACAATAGCAATAAAAAGCCAACAACGACAGCTAATTGAGTAGGTTGAAAATTATAAAACTTCCCTACTAAAATTCCGAGCATTAAAAAAAATGTAAGTTGTACAGGTACAAACTTTAAAAACTTTATCATAGCTTTATAAAATTACTAAAAATATTTTAGTTTCATCTATAAATATTACTTGGTAACATTTGTTACTAAATGATATATGTCACTATAGTAATTTCTTAGGTAATCTAATTTTGACGAAATATTTAATTTGAAATTATGAAAAAATTAATTTTTAGTAGTATAGCAATTCTTACGATTGCATTTAACTCAATTAGTCAAGACCTAGCTCCATATATTAAAATTGGAGAAAGCACTGAGAGTATTCAACAAGTATCAGATAAAGTTGTGGAAGCTTTAAAAGCTAATTCATTTACAATTTTAGGAGACTATAATCCTTCAAACAAAAGCACCTTAAAAGTTATTGCTTTTACAAGAACCGATTTAAAAAATACTGTTGTTAAAGTAACAGATAGAGGTGCGTTGGCAGCTGCATTTAAGGTAGGTTTAGAACAAAAAGGTGGAAAAGTACTAATTTCTTATACGAATCCTGATTATATTTTAAGAGCTTATTTAGGTGATAATTACAATACTTTTAAAAGTACTTTTGAAAAGTTTAGCAAAGATTTAAAAACAACTTTTTCAGTATTAGGAAATGAATTTACTCCTTTTGGAGGAACTATTAAAGCTGATAAATTAAAAGGATATCATTATAAAATAATGATGCCTTACTTTAGTGATCCTGTTGAACTAAATGAATTTTCTTCATTTGAAGAAGGATTAAAAACAATAGAAAACAATTTAAAAGCAAAAAAAGGACAAACTGTTGAAGTTTATAAAATAGTTTACAAAAATGAAAAAGTAGCTGTATTTGGTGTTGGCTTACAAAGTAAAGAAGATGGAGAAGCTGTTTTTTTACCAAAAATTGGAGAGGCTCACGTTGCAGCTTTACCTTATGAAATTATATTACAAGGAAAAAAAGCAACAATGCTTCACGGAAAATATAGAATTGCTTTACATTGGCCAGAATTAACAATGGGAACTTTTATGAAAATTATGAGTACTCCTGGAGATATTGAAGATACTTTAGAAGGACTTTGTAAATAAAAAAAATATACTTCATAAAAAAAAGCTAAAACATTTTAAATGTTTTAGCTTTTTTTTATTTTAAAATATAGAATCTACTTTTCGTTTTTTCCTAACCCCGTTAATCCTGCAGAGACAATAAATTTCATCACTTCACTAGAGTTAGCTTTTATCGGTTTTATATTTTCTTTAGATACAATAAACAATTCTCCTGAAAAGTTATAAGAATGTGGAAAATAAACCGCTACTTTATCCGTATCATTTAAAAAATTCAAGTTTTCTTCAGTAACAAAACCAAGTTTCTCAAGATCACTATTCAAGTTTACTTTTACCAAAACAGGTTTATTAAACTTTTTTTCTTTCCCTGCAAAGGCTGAAAATAAATCGTTTAAGGCAGAATAAATAAAATTCAATAAAGGAATTCGCTCAATTATTTTTTTAAATAAAATTTTTAAAGGTTCTGCAATAAAAGTTCTTCCTATAAAACCTGTAATAATTAAAATTAATATAACAGTTAAAACTCCTAATCCAGGAATTCTGATACCAAAAAACTTGGTTAAAAGATCTTGTAATAAACCATCTACAGAAGTAAATATTGAGTAAATCACATAACCAGTAATCCCTAATGGAGCTATATACAATAACCCCTGTATCAGATAATTAATTAATTTTTTTACCATACATTTTTTTTGAAAATTATTTATAGTTTTCTAACTTCGTACAAATCTTTACGTCTGTCTTTTAAATTTCTTACACTTCCAAATTGATGCAGTTGACGCAATAAATCAATATCTACGTCCGCAATTAAAATCATTTCAGAATTTGTAGTTGCTTCAGCCTTGATACCATTTGCTGGAAAAGCAAAATCACAAGGTGTAAAAACCATCGATTGTGCATATTGAATATCCATATTTTGTACTTTTGGCAAGTTTCCAACACTTCCTGCAATGGCTACATAACATTCGTTTTCAATAGCACGTGCTTGAGAACAATTTCTAACTCTTGAATAACCGTTTTGTGTATCGGTTAAAAATGGTACAAATAATATATCCATTCCTTCATCTGCTAAAATTCTACTTAATTCTGGAAACTCAGAATCATAACAAATTAAAACTCCTATTTTTCCACAGTCTGTATCAAAACTTTTCAATTCATGCCCTTTTTGCAACCCCCAAACTCTAACTTCATCAGGAGTAACATGTAATTTTTCATAGCGTTCAACAGTTCCATCTCTTCTACACAAATACCCAACATTGTACAATTTACCATCCTGCATCTCTGGCATACTTCCGGAAATAATATTGATATTGTATGAAATAGATAATTGCGAAAATTGTTTTACTATTTCTTCAGTTTCTTTTGCTAATTCGCGTATGGCTTCAGCTTCTGTTAAATGGTTGTTTTTAGCCATTAAAGGTGCATTAAAAAACTCTGGAAATAATGCAAAATCTGAACGATATCCTGACACTGCATCTACAAAAAATTCAACTTGAGTCATTAATTCTTCCAAATCTTTATATGGACGCATTTGCCACTGAATTAACCCTAAACGAACCACTTTTTTTATAACTGATGCTTTTTTAGATTTCTTTTCATAGTAAATATTATCCCACTCTAATAAAACAGCATAATCATTTGAAGCTTGATCACCTTCTAAATAATTTTTTAAAACCCTTGTTGGATGGAAGTCGTTTGAAACTTGAAAATTTAATACAGGGTCGTGAATTTCTTTTCTTCTAACTTTTGAAATATATTCTTTTGGTGTTAAAGTGTCTGAATATTTATGAAAATTTGGTATTCTTCCACCAAAAGCAACACCTCTTAAATTTAAACGCTCGCACAATTCTTTTCTATAATCGTACAATCTTCTCCCAAGACGTAAACCTCTATATTGTGGTTTAATAAACACATCTATTCCATAAAGCACATCGCCATCATTTGTATGCGTTGTAAACTTATAATT
>NZ_CALAEQ010000036.1 GCF_937891065.1 uncultured Lutibacter sp.
TGGTATTGAAATCAATAAATTTTCCTTTGTGTTTTAATTGATCGTTTTCTGTTGTGCTTAAATAATCGATAATATTGTCTAAAGTTTTCATAATAGTAGTTTTAATAGTTAGTGTGTTAAATTCAAGAATTAAAATCCGTAATTTCTTTTTCTATTCCAGCTTGTTCTATTTGTGGTATTGAAATCAATAAATTTTCCTTTGTGTTTTAATTGATCGTTTTCTGTTGTACTTAAATAATTGATAATATTGTCTAAAGTTTTCATAATAAATAGTTTAATTGGTTAATGATAGTACAAATATATATTTAAATATAGTACTGTGCAAAACAAAGTACTATATTATGGAATATTTAACATATCTAAAAAAGATAAACAACTGATATACAGTTTTATAAGTGAAATTATTAATTTTCATAATTTTTATTATTTGACAAAAACAAATCAAAAATGGATGAAATTTAAATTTTAATAGCCATTTTTAGAGGTTTGTATTTCTTTAAATAGTTATGTTATCTATTAAATACAATCCCTTACCTTTAACGTTTATTTTACCTATGAATAGTTTAATTAATCAAATAGAAGCTTTACAAAAAATTTCTCAAGAATTGGATCCGACTTTTGAAGAAAGAGAGAAATTGAATGAACAAGTTCGTGAGTTTGCCAATCATTTTATGGAAAACTTAGAAAGTTATCCGGCATATGTTAAAGGAGAACCTTCAACTGAAAAGCTTACCATTAAATCTGGTAAAAAGAATTTAAAAGAATTATTAGCTGTTTTTAATTCAGAAGTTGTTTTAAAAGGAATAAAACCAGCTTCAGGAAAACATTTAGGATATGTTCCTGGCGGAGGTATTTACACAGCAGCTTTAGCTGATTTTTTAGCGAGTGTTACCAATGAATATGCAGGAATGTATTATGCTTCACCAGGTGCAGTTGCTATTGAAAATGAGACATTAAATTGGATGAAATCTATTTTTGGTTTTCCAAAAGATGCCGTTGGTAATCTAACATCGGGAGGTTCAATAGCAAATTTAATTGCTTTAACTGCCGCTAGAGATAAACATAAAATTAAGAATGAAAAAATAACAAAAAGTGTTCTTTATTTAAGTCCACAAACGCATCATTGTATTCATAAAGCCCTTCGAATAATTGGTTTGGAAGACGTGAAAGTTCAATTATTAGAATTGGATACATTACACAAAATAGATACCCTTAAACTATCAGAAAAAATTAAAGAAGATATTTCAAATGGACTGAAGCCATTTATGGTAATAGCTACTGCAGGAACAACAGATACAGGAGCAATTGATTCTTTAGATGAAATAGGTGAAATAGCGAAAAATCATAATTTATGGTATCATATTGATGCCGCTTATGGTGGTTTTTTCATTTTATCAGAAAGTAAAAAAAACTTATTTAAAGGGATAGAGATGGCTGATTCTTTGGTTGTTGACCCTCATAAAGGACTTTTTTTACCTTATGGAATTGGAGCTGTATTGATCAAAGATAAAGAAGCTGTTTTTCATTCTCACCACTATACTGCCGATTATATGCAAGATGCTAATTCGGTAAATTCACAGTTAAATCCTTCTGATGTTTCTCCCGAATTAACCAAGCATTTTAGAGGTTTAAGACTTTGGTTACCACTACAAATTCACGGAATTGAACCTTTCATTGCTAGTTTTGATGAAAAATTACTACTGACTACATATTTTAGAAATCAACTAGTTGAATTGGGTTTTAAAGTTGGACCGAAACCAGATTTAACTATCAGTTATTTTTGGTATCCTTCGAATGAAATTGAGGAAAATGAGTTTAATGAAAAATTAGTAGAATTTATTCATACTAATGGAGATGTTTTTTTAAGCACCACTAAAATTGAAGGTAAATTTGTAATACGAATGGCGATTCTTTCAATTAGAACCAAAAAGGCAACTATTGATACAGCAATTAAAATGATTAATAAATGCTTGATTGAAACTAAAAAGTATTTTAAATACTAGTTGAGGTTAAATACCTTTACTATTCTCTTAATAAAAAAGGGTAATGAATTAATTTCACTACCCTTTTTTTAATGTAAATTTTTTATAATAAAATTACAATGTTTCTTTCAACCATTTGTAAAATTCTCGTTGCCAAACTAAACTATTTTGGTTGTCTAAAACCCAATGATTTTCTTGAGGGAAAAACAACAACTTACTTTTAATGCCTTGAACTTGTGCTGCTTGAAACGCAGCTAATCCTTGCCCAATTGGCACTCTATAATCTATTCCTCCTTGAATAATTAAAATTGGAGTATCCCATTGATTTACTTTTTCAGCAGGATTAAATTCAGTATGAGATTTCTGAGCAACTGCATTATTTTTATCCCAATAAGCACCACCTAAATCAAAATTCACAAAAAATAATTCTTCTGTAGTTCCGTACATACTTCTCCAGTCGTAGATACCATCGTGTGAAATAAAACTTTTAAATCTACCTTCGTGAATTGCTGCTAAATAAAATACAGAGTATCCACCATAACTTGCTCCAATAGCTCCTAACTTGTCATTATCAACATAAGGTTCTTTAGCTAATTCATCAATAGCAGATAAGTAATCTTGCATATTTTGCCCGCCATAATCTTTACTAATTTGTTCATTCCATTCAACTCCATAACCAGGCATTCCTCGTCTGTTTGGAGCAACTATAATATAACCATTTGCAGCCATTAGCTGGAAGTTCCAACGGAAAGAATAAAACTGACTTAAAGCTCCTTGTGGTCCACCTTGACAATACAATAATGTTGGATATTTCTTAGAAGGGTCGAAGT
>NZ_CALAEQ010000037.1 GCF_937891065.1 uncultured Lutibacter sp.
ATAAACTCCAAATAAATTACTAACAATTAACATTTTACATGATTTTTTCTTAGTTTATTACCTCTTTTTGCATATTATTTTAAATCTATTATATTGAAACAAAAAGTACATTTCAATTCAACGAATTCTGTACATTTGCATCATAAATTTTTACATTATGAAGCTTGTATTAATTACAATAGGATTATTAGGTTTGGGTATTGCAGGACTAGCTATTAAACTATGGCTAAAAAAGGATGGTAAATTTGCAGGAACTTGTGCAAGTCAAAATCCTCATTTAAATAAAGGAGGTGAACCTTGTGGCTACTGCGGAAAAACTGCTGAACAATGTGAAAACAGATAAATGGAATACTTATTCATTGCTTTTATAGTAGTTATTTGTATTCAATTTATTTATTATATTTTCATTTTTGGTTCTTTTGCATTTCCTAAAAACAAACTACCTAAAAACAATTTCAATCAGCCTATTTCTGTTCTAATTTGCGCTAAAAACGAAGCCAAAAACCTCATCAAAAACATTCCATTTTTACTTAGACAGAATTATACTAATTTTGAAATTGTACTAATTAATGATTGTTCACGTGACCATACATTAAAAGTTATGGAACAATTTAAAAAAGAGTCCAAAATTTCTATAAAAATTGTGGATGTTTCATCAAATGAGCAATTTTGGGGAAGTAAAAAATATGCGTTAACTTTAGGAATTAAAGCCGCTTCACACGAACATTTATTATTTATTGATGCGGATTGCAAACCAATTTCTGAATATTGGATTTCAGAAATGGCAAATAATTTCAGCGATGATCATCAACTTATTTTAGGCTACGGAGCTTATAAAAAAACAGAAAAATCATTTTTAAATAAATTAATTAGATTTGAAACTCTGTTAACTGCAATTCAATACTTTTCTTACTCAAAAATTGGAAGTCCTTATATGGGAGTTGGTAGAAATTTAGCCTATACGAAAACACTTTTTTTTAGTATTAATGGGTTTGTTAACCATATGAAAATCAAATCTGGAGACGATGATTTATTTATAAATCAAGTTGCTACGAAGGAAAACACAACCAATTGCTATTCTTTAAATAGTTTCACAGAATCTCATCCGAAAACAACATTTAAAGAATGGATTCAGCAAAAAAGAAGACACATTTCAACTGCTTCACACTATAAAACATTACACAAAATATTATTAAGCATATTTTTTAGTTCCCAATTATTATTTTGGTTTCTTAGTTTTCTTCTTTTAAGTTTTTTATATCAGTGGCAAATTATTATTGGGTTAATTTTTGTTCGATTTATAATTCAATACCTAATTATTGGATATTCAGCTAAAAAATTAAACGAAAAAGATTTAATACTATACGCTCCACTTTTCGAACTATTTTTAATTATCACACAATTGTCTATCTTTATCAAAAATCTTATTTCAAAACCTAAACATTGGTAAATAAAAATATTGATATAGCCGATTTAATTGAAAAAGCTAGAAAAAAAGACCAAAAAGCTTTCAACTCATTATTAAACACGTATTGGAGTGATGTATATAGATTTCAATTTTCAAAAACTGGAAATGAAGATGAAGCTGAAGATATTACTATAAAAACATTCTCAAAAGCCTTTGATAAAATTGATTTATATAATGAGCGCTATAATTTTAAAACTTGGTTAATTTCAATTTCAAAAAATATTTTTTTAGACCATTTACGCAAACAACGTACTGAAACAGTTTCTTTTAATGAAACTTCATCTGAAGCCTATAAAATTTTTGATGAAACTCCATCAGCCGAAGATCAACTAATTATTAAGCAAAATTTAGTACAATTAAAAAATTATATTAAACAATTAAAGCCACATTATCAAGAAATTATAAACCTTCGTTACTTTAGAGAAATGACTTATAAAGAAATGGCTGAAGCTTTAAACGAACCAGTTGGTAATATTAAAATACAATTGCTAAGGTCTAAAAAATTATTAGCTGATATTATAAAACAAACTCCAAAAAATTGAATTTAAAAAAATTTAATTGGATAAAAAAGTTGGGTCCTGGTTTACTTTTTGCTGGTGCTGCCATTGGTGTTTCTCATTTGGTTCAATCTACAAGAGCAGGAGCAGATTTCGGTTTTGGATTAATTTGGGCATTGGTATTAATTCATCTTGTAAAATATCCATTTTTCCAATTTGGACCACGCTATGCTACTGCAACCGGAGAAAGTTTATTAGATGGTTATAAAAGGCTTGGAAAAGGTGTTCTTATCACTTATTTTGTATTAAACTTAGCCACAATGTTTACTATTCAAGCAGCTGTTACTATTGTAACCGCCGGCTTGGCAGCAAATTTATTTGGAATTACTACTAACCCTATAATTTGGAGTGTTATTATAACTTTAATTTGTGTTACTTTATTAGTTATTGGGAAATATAAATTACTCGATAACTTAATGAAAATCATCATAGTAACATTAACTTTAAGCACAATTATAGCATTATTAGTAGCTTCTTTTAATACTGAAAATTCCTATAATTTTACTCAAATACTTCCCAAAGGAAGCCTTGAAGTTGGATTCTTAATTGCCTTTTTAGGTTGGATGCCAGCTCCTCTTGATATCTCAATCTGGCAATCTCTTTGGGCAATTGAAAAACAAAAAGACAAATCAAACAAATTCAATACAAAACAAGCTATTTTCGATTTCAATATTGGCTTTGTAACTACTTTAATTTTAGGAATTTGCTTTGTTTCTTTAGGCGCTATTGTTATGTTTAACTCAGGCGAAACATTTAGTGGAAGCGCAGTACAATTTTCTCAACAACTAATAAATTTATACACTGAAAATTTAGGTTCTAAAATGTCTATTTTTATTGCTGCAGCAGCTTTTACAACAATGTTTAGTACTACAATTACAACACTAGATGCATCACCAAGAGCAATGACAAGAACTTTTGATTTATTAACCAATAAATCCTATAAAAACATGTATTGGTTTTGGATTAGTTTTCTTGCTATAGGAACTATCTCAATTTTAATCTTCTTTATGTCTGAAATGGGTGTTCTCATAAAAATCGCCACAATTCTATCTTTTTTAACTGCTCCATTTTTTGCTATTGCGAATTACGTTTTAATCTCAGGAAAACACACTCCAAAAGAATGGAGACCTTCAACACAACTAAAAATTATCAGTTGGTTTGGAATGCTGTTTTTAATAGGTTTTAGTGTTTGGTATCTTTTCAGTTTATAAATTCTTTGTACTTTTGCAATCAATTTTTATGAATATGTCTGAAGAAACAATCACAAATAAAATACAAAAACCAAAATGGCTTCGTGTGAAGCTTCCTGTTGGTAAAAAATATACTGAATTAAGAAATGTTGTTGATAAGTATAAATTAAATACAATTTGCACAAGTGGAAGTTGTCCTAATATGGGTGAATGCTGGACAGAAGGTACAGCTACATTTATGATTTTAGGAAATATATGTACCCGTTCTTGTGGATTTTGTGGTGTAAAAACTGGAAGACCCGAGAATGTAGATTGGGAAGAACCAGAAAAAGTTGCACGCTCAATTCAATTAATGAAAATTAAACACGCAGTTATCACATCGGTTGATAGAGATGACCTTAAAGATGGTGGTTCTATTATTTGGTCTGAAACTATTAATGCAATTAGAAGAGCAAATCCAACTACAACACTTGAAACTTTAATTCCTGATTTTCAAGGAAATAAAACCAATATTGATCGAATTTTAGCCGTTGCTCCTGAAATAATTTCACACAATTTAGAAACTGTTAGACGCTTAACTCGTGAAGTTCGCATTCAAGCTAAATATGACAGAAGTTTAGAAGTTTTAAAGTATATGAAAGACCAAGGTCAACGTAGAACAAAATCGGGTATAATGCTTGGGTTAGGTGAAACTGAAGCCGAAGTAATTGAAACTATGCAAGATTTAGCAAATGCTAAAGTTGATGTTTTAACTATTGGTCAATATTTACAACCTAGCAAAAAACACTTACCTGTTATAGAATATATTACACCTGA
>NZ_CALAEQ010000038.1 GCF_937891065.1 uncultured Lutibacter sp.
TCTACGCTACCTTTGTACAATTGTTTTCCAATACGAGCATGTATAGCAACATTTTTTAAAGGATATTTATCTAGAATAGGAAAAGTGTGTAGTATTTCTTCATTGTTTTCATAACCCATTCTCATTTTCATTGAAACCAAAATATCCGTTTCATTGTGGGCACGATTTAAAATACTGTCTATTTTATTTGGATCACAAATTAAACCTGAACCCATTCCGCGATTTGTAACCATTGGGTAAGGACAGCCTAAATTCCAATTGAGTTCTTTGTAACCTAATTGCTGTACGTATTTCGCAACAAATAAAAACTCATCAGCATCATTTGTTATTACCTGAGGTATAACTTCTAAAGTAGTATTGTTTTCTGGTAATAAATCACGCTCGTATGAGGCTTTAATTTTTAGTTTACCATTTAAACGAATATAAGGTGCATAAAAAGTATCTATACCTCCAAAATATTTGTTTTGTGCATTCCTAAAACGAAAATCGGTAAAACCCTGTAAAGGTGAAGATAATAGTGTAAAACTCATAGTTTATGCTTGGGGCAAATATAAGCGAATTGTTTGTTCTTATATTTTTTACTTTCAAATTAAGTTAGGATTTTTTACTGGGTATACTTAATCAGTTTTGAGTGGTAATCGAGGGAATATTTTAATAAAATCCCATTCCATACACATTCCCACTTCGCTCCTATCGTTGTTTTGAGCAAAGGACGGGGGAAGTAAAGTTAGGACAGGGATATACCATGAAAGGTTCTAACGCTAGCACAGCAACACAAAATTATGCGTTTGTGGGCAAACCAAATAATGGGATTATTGAATTAACGGTAGGCGCTAATAATGATCATTTGGTTGGAAATCCATATCCGTCGTCTATAGATGCTGATAAATTTATTGATGACAATGGGTTATCTCTAGGTACGGCTTCAATAACTGGGACTCTTTATTTTTGGGACCATTATGGTGGTGACACCCATAATTCGGGAGATTATCAGGCTGGTTATGCAACCTATTCTAAAGCCGGAGGAGTTAAAACTTCTTCAAACCCAGTAAACTTAGAGCCAACACAATACATTCCTGTTGGCCAGGCCTTTTTTGTAGTGGGTGATGCAGATGGTGGGCAAATTCAATTTAACAATAGTCAGCGTGTTTTTGCAAAGGAATCTTCTGGAAATTCTATTTTCATGGGACCCAATAATTCAGAAAATTTAGAATCAAAAACTACCAATAATCCAGGAGATGACCTCAGGCCAAAATTTAGAATTGGTTTTGATGCACCTAAAATAGATCACCGTCAAGTTTTGCTTACTATTGATGAAAACACAACTGATGCTGTAGATTGGGGATATGATGGAGAAATGTACGAAGATTTTGATGATGATATGTATTGGGTTCTTAATGATAAAAAATATGTGATACAAGCTACTAATGAGTTTGGTTTTGATAAAGAAATACCAATAGGAATTCAAACAAAAGAAGGCGGTCTTATAAGTATTAAAGTTGATGAGTTGGAAAATGTAGAAGTATACACTTCTCTTTATATTAAAGATAATTTGACAGGTGAAATACATGATATTACAAACCAAGCTTTTGAAATTAATTTAGAAGCAGGTGAGTATCAAAATAGATTCTTACTTGTATTTCAGCAACTTCTAAATACTACGGAAGAGGAAACTTTATTAAACGGAGTTCGTATTTATATGAATAATTCAATTTCTGAATTACAATTAAATAGTCCTCTAGATACAGAAATACTGAATGTTAGTTTGTTTAATAATTTAGGACAAGAGGTAAAAACATGGAGGATAAACTCAGATAAGCTATTTTTTTCGTTACCAATTCTTACGGCTTCAGGAGTTTATATTGTGAACGTTGAGACTACAACTGAGAAAGTAAGTAAGAAAATAATTATTAACTAACGGATAGTTGGCTAGTAATAAATAGTCAAAATACGTTTTTATAAAAAGAGGCTTCAAAATTGAAGCCTCTTTTTTAAATTGAAAATCCTAATCGTGAAAATTGTTGATGTATTCTCTATCTTTCTCTTGGATTACAAAAAGAATATAAAGTTTATTAACCCGTTTTTTTAGGAGATTCACGAACTCATTGTTAATGATTTGAATGATGATATTTTATTGCTATTCTAAGTATATATTTTTGATTTCCAGTTTGAAAGACTCCTTCGTGTTATTTCCAATAAGTATTGCAATTTCCTCCATGAGGTTTCCAGAGTAATTAATTTTATCTAATCTATTTCCTCTAAAACTTGGATAAAATGAACTCAATGGGATTTTTATAGTTTCCCATTCACCAGAGGTTTTAAAAGTTGTTATATATGAATATCGCTGGGACGAATTTTCTTTAATCCTGAATTGATAGGATTTGCCATCACCTTTCACCTTTAGTACTACATGATTAAATTTTGAAACATCCTTTTTATTAAAAACATATCTAGTTGATGAGAATCCACCATTGTTAGCAGTAGTTACATAACCATTAAATGTTGCAATTCCTATATCATTAATAGATATTGTTCCTTCAGACATACCTCCCATGACACCATCATTTACAGTGTACCAATTAGAGTTGTTTTTAGCATCTTTATAATTGAAAATATTTGATGAACTGTCTTGTTGCATAACACTGAGAATATATATGAATACTATTAACTTCATTGTATTGTTTAATTGTACTAAATAAAAATAACAATTACTTAACTATTAAAGAAATATTTAACTGTAATTTGGCTTTAAGTGAAAACGCCCACTACTTTAGTACTTAATAAACTAAAAACACAATATCAATTACTCTAATCCATTAAATACAGTGAAATAATATTAGCTAAGAGAGCTTCCTGAATTAATTTTTTGATTTACAGTTAATTATATCTATTTATTTATCCAACCCCATTTTTAATCAATAAATTATAATTAAAGCCTCAATTATACTTGTCCAATAGACGTGAAATTTTATTTGACAAGCATTTAATGTTCTACAACTTTCGCTGAGAAGGATAGTATAAATAGGAATATAAATACCCATGACCTATAATCTCCAAAACAAAATTTTTGTTCCCTCTTTTTCTAATTAGTCTATTCTTTTTAGGAATTAATAATGCTGTTTTTCAAATTAATCTTGGGTCAATTGAAGATTTTACTTTTTATACATCCAGCAGCGCAGTAGGTAATACTGGTATTTCAAATATCACAGCTGATGTTGGTACAAATTTAGGTATCCAATTTGAGTTAATTAATGATTTTACAATAATAAAAAGTGGTAAAAAACTATCTTTTTGCCGAACTATTCCCCTCGTCGATACTTTTTATAGATTCAACTATAC
>NZ_CALAEQ010000039.1 GCF_937891065.1 uncultured Lutibacter sp.
GTGAAGTAGTTAACGGTTTCGTTAAATGCAGAACTCGTGGAGGTATGATTGTTGATGTATTCGGAATTGAAGCGTTCTTACCAGGTTCACAAATTGATGTGAAACCTATTAGAGATTACGATCAATACGTAGAGAAAACAATGGAATTCAAAGTTGTGAAAATCAACCACGAATTTAAAAACGTTGTTGTATCTCATAAAGCTCTTATTGAAGCTGATATTGAAATTCAGAAAAAAGAAATTATTGGTAAATTAGAAAAAGGACAAGTATTAGAAGGTGTTGTTAAAAACATTACTTCTTATGGTGTATTTGTTGATTTAGGTGGTGTAGACGGTTTAGTTCACATTACAGATTTATCATGGTCTAGAATTAACCATCCAAGTGAAGTGGTTGAATTAGATCAAACATTAAACGTTGTAATCCTTGATTTTGATGATGAGAAAACAAGAATTCAATTAGGATTAAAACAATTAAATGCTCACCCATGGGAAGCATTAGATGAGTCAATTAAAGTTGGAGACAATGTAAAAGGTAAAGTAGTTGTACTTGCTGATTACGGAGCATTTATTGAAGTAGCTCAAGGTGTTGAAGGTTTAATTCACGTATCTGAAATGTCTTGGTCAACTCACTTACGTTCTGCACAAGATTTTGTAAAAGTTGGTGATGAAATTGAAGCTCAAGTTTTAACTTTAGATAGAGAAGATAGAAAAATGTCATTAGGTATTAAACAATTACATCCAGATCCATGGAATGCAATTGCTGAAAAATACCCAGTTGGTTCAACACATACAGGTACAGTTCGTAACTATACTAACTTTGGTGTTTTTGTTGAATTAGAAGAAGGAATTGATGGTTTAGTATATATTTCTGATCTTTCTTGGACTAAGAAAATTAAACATCCGTCAGATTTTACTACTGTAGGTGATAAATTAGAAGTACAAGTATTAGAATTAGATGTTGAAGGACGTAAATTAAATTTAGGTCACAAACAAACTAATGAAAATCCTTGGGATGCACATGAAGAAAAATTTGCTATAGATTCAATTCATGAAGGTACTGTAAAAGATAAAAGTGATAAAGGTTTAATTGTTTCATTAGAAGATGGAGTTGAAGCATTTGTTCCAAGTCGTTTTACTATTAAAGAAGATGGTACTAAGTTAGCAAAAGGAGATGTAGACAAGTTTAAAGTTATTGAATTTAACAAAGAATTTAGACGTGTTGTCGCTTCACATACATCAATATTTAAAGCACAAGAAGAGAAAAACATCAAAGCAGTTCAGCAAAAAGCTGATACTTCTGAGAAAACAACTCTTGGTGATTTAGGTGGAGATTTAGCTGCATTAAAGAAAAAAATGGAAGGGAAATAATATTTTCATTTCATATAAATTTAAAAAGCTGTATCAAACGATACAGCTTTTTTTTTCGTTATTAAATCAATAAGATTTATCTTTACCAACTAAATTTAAAGCATGTCATTAATAAAATCAATTTCAGGAATAAGAGGCACAATTGGAGGAGTGGTAAATAATAATTTAACACCAATAGATACTGTAAAGTTTGCTGCGGCTTATGGAATGTGGCTGAAAAACCATTCAAGTAAAGAAAATTTAACTGTTATTTTAGGAAGAGATGCTAGAATTTCAGGTAAAATGGTAAGTAGTTTGGTTGGAAACACGTTGGTTGGACTAGGGATTAATGTAGTTGACATAGGTTTATCAACAACTCCAACAGTTGAAGTTGCTGTTGTATTAGATAATGCTGATGGAGGAATTATTATAACTGCAAGTCACAATCCAAAACAATGGAATGCTTTAAAGTTATTAAATAATAAAGGAGAATTTTTAAATGCAGCTGATGGTGAAGAAGTATTAAAAATTGCAGAAAATGATTCTTATATTTTTTCAGAAGTTGATGAATTAGGAAAATTCAGAAAAAAGCAAAACTATATTAATAAACATATAAAAGAGGTTTTAAATTTAGAATTGGTTGATATTGAAGCTATAAAAAAAGCAAAATTAAAAGTAGTTGTTGATGCTGTAAATTCTACTGGAGGAATTGCAATACCTGCTTTACTAGAAAAATTAGGCGTTGAATGTGTAGAATTATATTGTGAGCCAAATGGAGAATTTCCTCATAATCCAGAACCTTTAAAAGAACATTTAACAGATATTTCAGAATTAGTTGTTAAAGAAAAAGCAGATTTAGGTATTGTAGTAGACCCTGATGTAGACAGACTTGCACTAGTTTGTGAAGATGGTTCTATGTTTGGAGAAGAATATACATTAGTTGCTTGTGCAGATTATGTTTTAGGAAAAACAAAAGGTAATACAGTTTCTAATTTATCATCATCTAGAGCTTTAAGAGATGTTACTGAAAAGCATGGAGGTAAATATCAGGCAAGTGCAGTTGGAGAAGTAAATGTTGTTGAATTAATGAAAAAAACAAATGCAATAATTGGAGGTGAAGGTAACGGAGGAATTATTTACCCAGAATCTCATTATGGTAGAGATTCATTGGTAGGTGTTGCTTTATTTTTATCACATTTGGCGCATTCAAAAGTTTCTTGTAAACAATTAAGAGAAAGCTATCCCAACTACTATATGAGTAAAAATAAAATTGAATTAACTCCCCAAATTAATGTTGATGAGATTTTAAGCACAATTGCAGCTAAATATATAAATGAAGATGTAATTACAATTGATGGCGTTAAAATTAATTTTAAAACTGAATGGGTACATCTTAGAAAATCAAATACGGAACCTATTATTAGAATTTACACTGAAAGTACTTCTCAAATCAGTGCTGATGAATTAGCTCAACGTTTTATATCAGAAATAAAGGAAATAGTTTAAAACATAAAGAATATAATGAAATATATAGTTTTAGTAGTTCTAATATTAGTAGGTACTGTTACCTTTTCTCAAGAAGTTTTAGATGCTCAAAAAGTTAATTATAATGATGCAAGGAATAATAAAGGTAAAATGTTTGCATATTGGGGTTGGAATAGAGGTCATTTTTCAGCATCGGATATTACTTTTAAGGGAGAAGATTATAGTTTTACTTTAAAAGATGTTAAATCTATTGATAAACCAAAGCCTTTTGGTATTTATTATTTTAAATTAGATGAATTAACAAACCCACAAACAAATTTTAGAATAGGTTATTTTTTTAAGGAAAATTACACAATCTCTTTGGGTGTAGATCATATGAAATATGTAATGCGAAATGATCAAGCAGTTTCAATAAATGGAAATATCAATACTGGTGGTGATTTTGATGGTACTTATAATAATGATGAAATTGTATTGACTAAAGATTTTTTACTTTTTGAACATACTGACGGTTTAAATTATGTAAATGTTGAAGTTAGTAGATTTGATAACCTAGATAACTGGTTGAAATTTCCAATAAAAAATATTGATATTAATTTAACTGAAGGAGTTGGAGTAGGTGTTTTATATCCAAAAACAAATACCACTTTATTAGGCAAAGAACGATATGATGAGTTTCATGTTTCGGGTTATGGAATTTCTGCTCACGTAGGTTTAAATATTACATTTTTTAAACACTTTTTTATTCAATCTAATTTGAAAGTTGGTTATATAAATATGGGAGATATTAGAACTACAGCAAATAAAACAGATTCGGCATCTCAGAGTTTTACTTTTTTAGAAAACATGTATGTATTTGGTGCTAAGTTTAATTTAACTAAAAATTAATTTTTAGGAGCTTTATCTTTATGTTTAAAGCGTTTATGAGTCCAAAAATAATATTCTGGCTGATTTCTAATTTGTTTTTCAACCTTTTCTAAAAAAATGTCAGTTAGTTGATAATCAGGATATTTAGACGCATCATTACTAATTAAACTAAAAGAAGTTTCATAATAACCACGTTTTATTTTTTTTGTTGCTATATAAACCATATTCATATTAAATTTTTTAGCAAGCATTTCTGCTCCTGTATGAATTGGTACTTTTACGGCTAAAAAATGATTCCAATAATGTGTTTTTTTAAGCTGTGGAGATTGGTCACTTAACAAGCCATACATAGCTTGTATCTTATGTTCAGAGTTATATTTTATTTCTGATAAAATTTTAGCTGTTGGAATTAAATTAGTTCCAAATTTTGCACGAGAATCTAATATTTTTTTATTTAAATAAGGATTGTTGACTCGGGTATAAGCTGCATACCCTTTGTAATCTACAAAAGAATCTAAACTCATAATCCATTCCCAGTTTGCGTAATGAGGACCTGTTAATGAAACACTTTTACCATCTTTATACAATTCAGTAAAAAAATCAATATTGGTATAAGTATAGCGTTTGTAAACTTCTTCTTTTGAAATAGTAAAAGATTTAATCATTTCAATAAAAACATCAACAAAATGTTTGTAAAATTTCTTTTGAATTGTAATTAACTCTTCTTTAGATTTTTCAGGAAAAGTAATTGTTAAATTGTACATAACTACTTTTTTTCTATATCCAATTACATAGAAAATTATATAATA
>NZ_CALAEQ010000040.1 GCF_937891065.1 uncultured Lutibacter sp.
CGTAAATATACTAAATAATTGGCGAAAAACTGAGTACGAAAACGTTATAAATAGCGAGTGTATTTTGTAGTTAATTTATAAATAAAGATGAAATTTTACAGGACTAATAATGAGTAAAAATAACAAAAGCCATGATATTGATTTCTCATTATCATGGCTTTTTGCTGAAACAGATTTTTTAATAAGTCTTCAGTTAATTTTGTTTTTATTGTATTAGCTATTCTTATTAAAGATCACCCACAATAAACAGTTTCGCTGCAACTTGTTGATTTCTTACAAATCCAACTTCTTATTAAATAGTCGTTTCATTTAAAATAAAACATAAAACTTTGTTGTAATTTAATAAAACTACTCGATTTAACGTATTATTTTAAATAGTTGTTTTTAAAACTATGTTTCCATTTATTCATGCTAAACACCTGGGCACATTACTATTTAAAGTTTAGTTTTAAAAACGATGTTCAAGAACATTTAGAACTTCACATTGAGAATGTCAATTCAACTTCAAATTTGCATTCTTCAGTTTTATATTAATATCTCTCTGTTAATTCTTTTGTAAATTAAACACAAAAAATGCTATTTCACAAATTTGTAACTGCTTAGTTTTTAACAAGATATGAACGTAACTTATTAACATTTGTTAACAATAAAAACCCCGTTTTGAAATTCAAAACGGGGTTTAATAATTTTATTTGAGAATAATTATCTTCTTTTCTCGGTAATTCTAGCTTTTTTACCAGTTAAACCTCTAAAGTAGAAAATACGTGCTCTACGAACTTTACCATGTTTGTTTACCTCAATTTTTTGAATTGCTGGTAAATTCATTGGAAAAATACGCTCAACACCAACTGTTCCAGACATTTTTCTAATTGTAAAAGTTTCAGAAGCTCCACTTCCTCTTCTTTGAATTACAGTACCTCTAAAGTGCTGTGTACGTTTTTTTTCACCTTCTCGAATTTCGTAGTAAACTGTAATAGTATCTCCTGCTTGAAATTGAGGAAATTCATTTTTAGTTACAAATTCGTCTTGTATATACTTTACTAAATTTTCCATTTTTAATGTTTAATGGTTTTTTCAATTACCAACATTCACGATTTTCGTCAGAGGTTAATTTTGAGAATGCAAATTTAGTAAAAAATATTAGTCTTCCAACAAGTCGGGTCTAATTTTTTTTGTTCTTTCAAATGCTTGGTTATTACGCCATTCTTCAATTTTTGGAAAATTCCCTGATAATAGTACTTCTGGAACTTTAAGATCCTTGTATTCAGCCGGTCTAGTATAAACCGAAGGCGAAAGTAAGCCATCTTGAAAAGAGTCTGTTAAAGCCGAAGTTTCGTCACCTAAAACACCTGGTATTAATCGTATAATAGTATCACATAAAACTGCAGCGCCTAATTCTCCACCGCTTAAAACGTAATCTCCAATTGATATTTCTTTGGTAATAAATAATTCTCTAACTCGTTGATCTACACCTTTGTAATGACCACAAAGAATAATCATATTTTCGTTTAAAGATAAAGTATTTGCTGTTTGTTGATTTAAGGTTGGTGCATCAGGAGTCATATAAATAATCTCATCATAATCTCTTTGAGCTTTTAATTCAGAAATACACTTATCAATAGGCTCAATCATTAATACCATTCCAGCCCCACCACCAAATTGATAATCGTCTATTTTTCCATAATCATTTAAAGCATATTTTCTTAAATCGTGAAAATAAACTTCTACTAATTTTTTATCTATTGCGCGTTTAATTATTGAAAATTCAAACGGACTTTTAATTAATTCTGGAGAAACGGTTATAATATCAATTCGCATGTTGCAAAGATAATAGGGAATAATTAATAATTACTGATTAATAATGAATATTTAAAGTGGACTAAAGTTGCTAAATTAATGTGGCTTTTGTCATTCTATCAACTCCAAAAATATCTTTTTTTAACTGTATATTTTTGAAACCTTTTAATTTTAATAGATCTACGGTTTCATCGCCTAAATATTCATTGATTTCAAAATATAAATGACCAGTTTTATTTAAATACAATTTAGCTAGTTTGGCTATTTTATCATAAAATAGTAGTGGATCGTCATTTTTAACAAACAAAGCTACATGAGGTTCGTTGGCTAAAACATTTGTTTGCATTTGTTCTTTTTCTAATTCACGTACATATGGCGGATTAGAAACAATAACATCAAATTTATGTGGTAATTCACTTAACGTTAAAACATCAGCTTCTATAAAATGTATATCTACTTTATTATTTCGAGCATTTATTTTAGCTGTATTTATAGCTTCCGAAGAAATATCTATAGCGAACACCTCAGCATTTGGGAAGTTTTTAGCTAATGAAATAGCAATACAACCACTTCCGGTTCCAATATCTAAAATTTTGATTTTTGAATTTTTCAATTCGTAATTTTCAATTTGTAATTGGTAATCTTTTAAAATCCAATCTACTAAATCTTCAGTTTCTGGTCTTGGAATTAATACATTCTTATTTACTTTAAATGTGAGTCCATAAAATTCTGTTTCACCAATTATATATTGGATTGGTATTTGGTTCTTTAGATTAATGAGTGCTTTCTGAAAAAAACTTAATTCAGAATTTTTGAATTTTAATGAAGATTGAAGTGCTAGTTCAACACGAGATAAACGCAATTTAAATTCAATTAAAATATTAAAAAAAGATTGAATTTCAGTTTCAGGATATAAATCTGATAGTTCTGTGAAAAAGTGTTTTTTAAATTCTTGTACAAGCATTATAAATCCTTTAGCATCCATAAATTACAAGAATAATGGCCAGTATCACCCATTGGAGCATCTAAATCTTTAAACCCAACTTTTCTATATAGTTTTCTTGCATCTTCCATATATGGTAAAGTTTCTAAATAGCATTGTTCAAAACCAAATTCTTTAGCTTTTTTCAAGCAAATACCCATCATTTCACTTCCAAATCCAACTCCGCGCGCTTCTGGTAAAAAATACATTTTTTGAAGTTCACATATATTTCCATTAAAATTATCTAGTTGTTTAATTCCTGCACCACCAAATATTTCTCCATCTTTTTCAATTACATAATAGATTGCCTTTTCAAATTGGTACGCTTCATATAATGTGTCTAAAATTTTGTCAGCATAAGCAGTTCCCACTTTTGGAACTCCAAATTCTATTAACACATCACGAATAGCTTTTG
>NZ_CALAEQ010000041.1 GCF_937891065.1 uncultured Lutibacter sp.
TACAGATTATTAAAAAGTGGTAACTCATTTATCAAAGATGGAATGAGATTAGAACGTTCAAACATAGCAATACCAAGAGGTTATGTTGAAGAAAAGAATCACGATTGGGAATTAAATGGATTATGGCACGAAAAAGATGAAGAAGCAACTGAAATTTACTATGAACAAGGTAAATTAAAGCGTGAAAATCGTGCTAAAGCAGAAAAAGTTGCAGGTCAATTAAGAGATACTTTAACAAAAGTATTAGAGCAAGGTAGTGTAAGCACTAAGAAAGAAGTTATTGAAGATGATTCAGAAGAATTAGAAACTTTAAAAGCTGAATATTTAGAAAAGTTTGGTAAAAAAGCACACCATTTATGGAAAGTTGATAAACTAAAAGAAAAATTACAATAAGATGGCAATAGAGAATATAGCAGCGGTGGAAAAATCGCTTGGATTAGAGGCTGGTAAGCTAACTGAAATGATAACAAGTGAGGAAAATCACAATGTTGAATTAGATAATTTAGTAATTTATTCTAAAGATGATTATGAGGCAAGAATAAATAATATTAAAAAAGAAACGAGTTTTAACGCTTTAGAGGTAGCAGTTAAAAATGCACGTAATGAAATTGGATTAGAATTTCAAGGCAAAACAATGGAAAACTTATTGAAATCTTATAAAGAAAAGATTGAAAAAGAAAGTACTGTTGAGCCTGAAAAAAGATATTCAGATCTAAAAACTAACTTCGAGAAACTACAAGAAGTTAATAGTGGGTTGCTAAATAAATACAACGATTTAGAAACTAATACTAAAAAGCAAAATCAGAATAGAACTATTAATGAAACACTATTAAAAGATATTCCTGATAATACAACAATACCTAAAGATGATATTCTAGCCATACTTAAATCTAAGTATGATTTTAATATTGGTGAAGATGGTTTTGAAATTATTGAAGGTAATACTATTCTAAAAAACGAAACAACAAGAAATAACATTACACCAAATGAATTTCTTAAAACATTTATCAAGCCTTATTTAAAAGAAGTTGAAGGTGGTAGAGGTAAATCTGACGAAAAAGGACTTCCTAAAGATGGAACTTTTGAGGCTTGGGATGCACAAGCTAAAGAGCAAGGTTTGTCAGGTCAAGCATATAGTTTAGCACTTCAAGATGCTATGACAAAAGGAATAGTAAAGATGTAATAAGTTTAATATATAAAAAATCTATATAGTTTATGATTATATAGATTTTTTTTATTATCTTTGTTAGAATAATATTTTGACATTAATTGCTTTGTGCTAAAAGCGTGGTCTAAGGAGTGTTCTCCAAATATTCAAAAAATAAAATATAGTTTAATTTAATAATTAATAATAATGGCAAATAGAACATTAGCTAATTTAAGTACAGCACAAGCAAAATTGTTAGGTGCTTATCAAGCAAAAGAATTACGTTTCAGAAACCCTGTTACGTATCTTGCTTTTATTCTTTCAAGTAATATTATGTTCCCTAACTATTCGGAACTTAGATTACGTGAAGATAGAGCAATCAACACAAATTACAAAGTACGTTCAAGTAGAGCGTTAGGAACTGGTGGTAGAATCCACAATCATTCAGGAGTTAAAGGAGATACTGCTGTTTTAACACCATCTTGGTCAAGTTATGATGACAAGTTTAAAATCTCTTTAAAACAAGCTGATAATTCTCTTTATTCTTTAGATGAGCAACTTGCTTCTGAATTACAAGAAATTACATCTAACTTTGCTGAAGGATTAGAAACTATTGCAACTGCTTATATTTTTGCACAACGTAGTGGTGTGAATATTGCAACTGCTGAAGGTGCTTTTGATGCAGTAGATGATGCTTTTGAAATCACAGAATCTACAAATGGAGATAGAGCAATACAAATTTCTAAATCTGTAATGCACGTTAACAAATATTCAGATAGTAACTTAGTTGCTTTTTGTGATACTGTTGCTTACAATAAATTCTTATTCCAAGCTGCACAAGGTGCTCAAAACTCAACTAACTTATCTTTCCAATTTAATGGTGTTACTTATATCCATTCTGTTGAACTTGGTGCTTTAGGTGCTGGTTTAGTTAGTGCTTATGCTAAAGGATTTTGGATTATGGCAGAAATGGGAACATTCGGTGTTTTACCTTGGATTCCTAAACAAAATAGACAAGGAGTTTCCACAAAGGTAAATATGTTTGATTCTATAATCAATCCTATTGATAACCAAATTTATGCTGTTCATAGTTATGAAACTTTAGCGACTGATGCTGCTGCTAATGGTTCTGCACAAGATGTAGTAACACAATATGAAGTTAGTATAGATATTGCTTTAGAAAAAGCACCATTGACAACTGCAAACGAAACAGTTTTCCAAGCATTTGCATTAGTATAATATGTTTCAAGTAGGTAAAATATCAACCAAATTATATGGTATTGTAGGGTTAAGAGATTCTTTTAACCCTGCATACGCCATATTAGATGCTGATAATCAAATTAGTCGAAGTGGCTATTATATAACTGATAATGCTTATGTAAAGTTAGAATATATAAAAGACACACAAGATTATAAAGATGCTGATGATGCACAACTTAATACATACATAAAAAGATTACAAGAATCGAGTATTGTTAATGTTTGCCATCGTGTTTTTAATAGATTTGATTATTTGGATAGAAATCTACTTTATACAAATGCTCAAAATAGAGTAAACCAAGAAGTTTTAATTGATGGTTTTGTAGGTTATAAAATAAGAGTTTCTGAAGCTAATGATATTGCATTTGAGATTAAGCGTGTACTGTTAGACTTTGACACGTTAGGCACATTTAAATTGATGCTATTTAATACATCAAGTGTAACACCAATAGAGGAACAAGAAATTACTATAACTGCAAAAACACAAGAAGTTGTATTAGATTGGAAAGTTGATAATTCTGATATTACCTATAAAGGAGATTACTATTTAGGTTTTATTAAAACTGCAACTACACCAATACCTTTCAAAAGAGATTATGATAATGCTGATTCAATGAGCAGATTCAAACATCTTAATTTTGAGAAAGTACAAGTTAAAGGACATTCAACTGAAACTTTATTTGATTTAACTTTGCAAGAAGGATTAAGTGAAAATATTGGAATAAATCCTGATATTACTGTTTATGAAGATTATACAGACTTAATCATAAATAATGAAACTCTTTTTGCACGAGCAATTAGTTTAGATTTTTCAATCGCTATTCTTAGAGAACAATTAAACTCTTTAAGAACTAATAGCGATCAAAGATTAGCTGAAAAACAATCTTTAAAAATATTAGCAGAGATTGAAGGTACAAGTGGTGATAATGCTTTAAAATTAATTGGACTAAGGTCTTTATTGAATGGTGAAATTGAACAAATTTCTAATGAAATAGACAAACTTAGACGAGGTTACTTTAATAATAGCATAAAAGTTAATACTATATCATAATGCTTTATACAAAACTAAATCCAGTAGGAATAGATTTACAAATTCAAAGAGCACAAATTTATCTACACGATAAACTTGAAATAGCTTTCAATTGTGAAATATCAGCCTATGGTAGAGCGTATAAAGATAATAATAACGGTAGTATTAAACCATTGGCATACATTGGAGATGGTGAGTATAAAGAATTACTTACTAATGATAAAATAAATGGACTACATTATTTCTTTATTGAAAATGATGAGGCTACTGTTTTATCCAGGACTTGTATGTCAGATAATGAAGTTGATATTATTTTTATAGTAGATGATTTAAGTAAGGTTAAAGGAAGTATTACACATTATGCTGATGAAGAAATCAAAGAAGAAATTAAATCTTATTTAAGAGGTTTCTTTGAAGTAATTTCAGTAACTAAAGGTGAAGAAGCATTGAATGGATTTGATATAAGCCAATTACAGTTTATATATCCATACTTTGTGTTTAAATTAAAAGTATTAATTAAAGAATATTAAAAAATAAAAATATGAGTAATTATAGTGAATTATGCGTATCAGATGCCGATTTATTAGGTACTGGCGTAGGGAATTGTGCTAAATCTTTAGGTCCTGATGTTAGGTTTTTCTTAGCAGAAAGTACATTTACAGGAACGGCAGCACAACTAAAAACAAAAGCATATTGGGATGCTGGTATTGTTGCAAAAACAGTAATACCATTTCCATTGGCAACTGAAATTGAAGGGCAAAACGTTGAGGCTACTTATTTTGAGGCTTCAAGTGGTGCTACTTTCAAAACGAAAGATGAGAAAAGAAAAACAATGTACACGTTTATTGAAAACATTGTTGTACATAGTGGTATGAAATCTCACGCTGATAGAAGTTGGAATGTTTGGTTTTATACTGAAAAAGGGTATTTAAGATGCCATACAAAAGGAGCAGATTCTTATGAAGGATTGAAATTATCTAATTTCTTTGTAAATGCACAAACAACTCAAAACTTTTCAGATCCATCAATGACACCTGTAATAATGGAGTTTAACGATGTTGACGATTGGGATATGGATTTTGGTGTATTGCAACCTGATTTTGATATGAAAGATTTGGAAGGTGTTTTCCAAAGTGATGCAGTAGTTAATTCATCAACACAAGTAACAGGAACATTAACTGTAAATACAGCGATTACTGTTAAAGGTACAAATTCACCTTTAAGTGGTCTTTTACTTGCTGATTTTGAATTGAAAGATGCAAGTGGAGTTGTTGTAACTATTGATAGTGCAACTGAAACTGGTGCAACTGGAGTTTATGCTATTGTTGCAACTGATGCTGCTATTGCAGGAACGGTTAGTTTGAAAGATGTTGTTACTGTTGGTGTAGATTATTACCAATCTAATATAGCTACATTTGCAACTGCATAATGGAGTTTACAATAGGTAGAAATAGAATAGAGTTTAATAAGGGCTTCAAACCGAAGTCCTTAACTCTATTTTTAAAAACATATTCAAGACTTGGGAGTGAGGAAGAATTAATAACAATATTTGACAAACTAAATGGCAACACTACTCGAACAATCAAAAAACTTAGAAAAGTTAAGCGAAAAAGTGATAGTGGAGCAGATGTTTCAAGCGATAA
>NZ_CALAEQ010000042.1 GCF_937891065.1 uncultured Lutibacter sp.
CCAATAGTTTCAAAAAAAGCATCATGCTTTTCAGCAGTTGCACCAGTTAATGGCTGAAACCAATGTGTATAATGAGTTACTCCTTTAGATAAAGCCCACTCTTTCATAGATGATGAAACTTGATCTGCAATTTTACGATCAATTTTAGTACCATGATCAATTGCGCTCATTACACCTTTATAAGCATCTTTCGTAAGATATTGGCGCATAGAATTTTCATTAAATACATTTTTACCAAACAATTCTGATCTTTTGGTATCCTCAATTACCTCAACGGGTTTTCTATTTAATGCTTCGGTTAAAGCTTGAAATCTGATTTTAGACATTTTTACTCAATTTATAATTAATACACTATTTTTATTAGGGGCAAATGTAATTCATTTTTATTTTAAAAAAAAATTACCCCCTAAATAATAGGGGTTGAAATTAAATAATTATATTATATCACAACTTTACTCCATATTTTTAAATAATGTAAAAATTTTATACTAATATTTGATAGAATTTTAATTAATTAGCATCCTATAAATGAAAGTCACATACAAAAAAAGTAATACAATGCCTTCTTTCCAACTTAATTTCATTTTAATAGGCACAAAAATTAGTGGCAATACTAAAATTGAAATTCCTAACATCCAAAAAATATCATTCGTCAATAATCCTTGATCTACCACTTTTATAGGGGTAATTATAGAAGTTATTCCTAAGACTGCCAAAATATTAAATACATTTGAACCAACTAAGTTTCCTAAGGAAATAGCCTTTTCTTTTTTCAAAATAGCAATTACTGAAGCTGCTAACTCGGGAATGCTAGTTCCTACTGAAACAATTGTAATTCCAATAATTCTCTCACTTACATCAAATTTAGTTGCAATTCCAATTGCACCATCAATTAATAATTCAGAACCTCCCCAAAGTGCTAAACCTCCAATTGCTAATAATAAAATACCTTTATTTAAAGGCAACGCTTCATCATCTTCAGGAGATTCATCAACAACGGCTGGCTTTTGAAATTTCAATAAAAAAATTAGAAAGATTATTAAAAATGAAACTAAAATAATTCCTTCATAGCGTTGTAAAACACCATCAAAAGCAATAAAAGCATATAATAAAACTGTGGAAATTATCATCACCGGCCAATCGGTTTTATAAAAACCTTTTTCAATACTAATTGTGGAAATTAAAATTGTGATGGCTAAAACCAATCCTAAATTGGCAATATTAGAACCCATAACATTTCCTAAAGCTAAATCAGCATGACCATCTAAAGCAGATTTTACACTTACAATTAATTCAGGTATTGAAGTTGCAAAAGAAACAACGGTCATCCCAATTACTATTTTAGGAATTTTTAAAACTACTGAAAATCCAACAGCAGCTTTTAACAACCAATTTCCTCCAATAATTAACAGAAGTAATCCTAATACAATAAATAGCACATTCATAAAACATCTCTTTTTGCAAATATAGAAGAATTAACGCCCAATAAATATTTCTTTAAAATGATAAGAAACTTAATATTTTGTTAAATAACTATTTTTATAGTTGATTAACTAAAATAGTAGTTTATATTTGATTCAAACTTTTAATAGATGGAAAAACTAACGACAAAGGAAGAAGAAATAATGCACGTTTTATGGATGCTTAAAAAAGCTTTCGTAAAAGATGTAGTGGCTAAATTACCCAAACCAAAGCCACACTACAACACCGTTTCAACTGTGATTAGAAAAATGGAAGAAAAGGGTTTTGTTAAACACGAAGCTTTTGGAAATACGCATCAATATTTTCCAGCAATATCCATGGAAGACTACAGAGATACTTATTTTTCGAATGCCATTCACAGCTATTTTGAAAATTCCTATAAAAACGTGGTTTCATTTTTCGCAGATGAAGAAAAAATTAGCGTTAAGGAATTACAGGAAATCATAAAAATTATAGAGAATAAAAACAAATAACTTGTATGGAATATTTACTAAAAGCAAGTGGTATTATAATGATCTTATTCCTATTTTACCACATTTTCTTAAAAAACGAAACTTTTTTCAAGTCAATTCGTGGTTA
>NZ_CALAEQ010000043.1 GCF_937891065.1 uncultured Lutibacter sp.
TTCTTGTGCATTATTTACTACTTTATTTATCATAATTCAATTATTAAAATTCTGGCTCTTGGGTTATAGTTTTAATTGAATTTTCATCCGTTTCATGTGCGTCGTCACAATTAATATCTATACTTAAATTTTTAGGTTTTTCAAATTCTTCCTTACTTACATTCAAAGTGGTGTCAGCATATAATTTTTGATAGTACAATGCCCAAATTGGCAATGCCATTGACGCACCTTGCCCATAGGTAATACCTGCAAAATGAGTCGCTCTATCTTCAGCACCAACCCAAACACCGGTTGCTAAGTTTGGTACAATTCCCATAAACCAACCATCAGATTGATTTTGAGTAGTTCCCGTTTTACCTGCTATTGGATTTGTAAATTTGTATGGATAACCTGTTGCTACATTATCTGGGTAAGTTCCCCATTGTGTTCGCAAACGAATTCCTGAACCCCCATCAGTAACGCCTTCTAATAAATTAATAACAACATAGGCTGATTCTTCACTTAAAACTTCTTTAGAATTTGGAATAAATTGTTCTAAAACTGTTCCGTTTTTATCTTCAATTTTTAACAACATCATAGGTTCAACTCTTAAACCTTTATTTGCAAAAGTTGCATACGCCCCAACCATTTCATACAATGATAAATCTACCGAACCTAAAGCAATTGAAGGAACTGCAGGAATTTCACTTTCTATACCTGCTCTTTTTGCTAAGCTTACTACATTTTCAGGTCGAACCATATCAATTAACTTTGCTGTAATAACATTTACAGAGCCAGCTAATGCTTGTTTTAAAGTAAGTTCTCCTCCATATTCTCCACCTGAATTTACAGGAGTCCAATCTTCTGGCATTGAATATTTTTCTTTCGGAATTGTGTATAATGTATTCGGAAATTTATCACAAGGTGATAAATTTAATTGATTGATTGCAGTTGCATACACAAATGGTTTAAATGTAGAACCTACTTGACGTTTTTGCTGTTTTACAGCATCAAATTGAAAATATTTATAATCTACTCCACCAACCCAAGCTTTTACATGACCAGATCCTGGTTCAACAGAAAACAATCCTGATCTTAAAAAGTGTTTATAATACTTTATAGAATCATATGGAGACATAATTGTATCTAATTCACCTTTCCAAGAGAAGACTTTCATCGTTGTTTTTTCTTGAAAAGAAGCCTTAATATCTTTTTCAGAAGCACCATTTATTTTCATTCTTTTCCAACGATTAGAACGTTTCATTGCTTGTTCCATAGTTCCAGCAATTTGTTTGGTATCTATATCATAAAAAGGTGCATTCTTATTTCTTTTCTGCTCTTTAAAAAATATCCGTTGTAAATTAGACATATGCTCATTCATAGCTTCTTCAGCATATTGTTGCATTCGAGAATCTATGGTTACATAAATTTTAAGTCCGTCACGGTGTAAATCGTATTCTGTTCCGTCGGGTTTTGGATTCTTTTTAATCCACTTTTTCATATAATCACGTAAATATTCCCTAAAATATGTAGCGGAACCATCACTATGTTCCTCTCTATTTACATTCAATTCTAAGCCTTTTTGTTGCAATGAATCCTTCTCCTCTTCTGTAATGAATTCATTTTTAAACATTTGACCTAAAACTGTATTCCTTCTACCTTTTACCAATTGTTCTCTTCTTAAGGGGTTATAATAAGATGCGTTTTTTAACATTCCAACTAACATTGCAGATTCAGACACTGTTAAATCAATAGGTTCTTTCCCAAAATAAATACGAGATGCTGAACGAATACCAACCGCTAAATTTAAAAAATCGTACTTATTTAAGTACATGGTTAATATTTCATTTTTAGTATATTGACGCTCTAACTTAATTGCAATTACATATTCTTTTGCTTTTTGACCAATACGTTGAATGATATTTTTTGATCCTTCACCAGTAACTAATAATTTAGCAAATTGCTGTGTAATAGTACTTCCCCCTCCGTCTTTTCCTAATTTTACAATTGCTCGTAATGTTGCTTTAAAATCGATTCCTGAATGCTCATAAAAGCGTTCATCTTCTGTTGCTACTAAAGCTTTTATTAAATTATCTGGTAAATCTTTGAAATTTACTGGAGTTCTATTTTCCTTAAAATATTTACCCAATGTTTTACCATCTATTGAAATAACCTCTGTAGCTAAATTATGTTCTGGATTTTCTAATTCTTCAAATGATGGAAGTACTCCAAAAACTCCCCATGAAGCTAATAAAAATAATAATATTATTGCGAAAGTACCTCCAAAAATTGTAATCCAAAACCATTTTATATAGTTAGAAAACAAATTGTTTTTAGTTCCTTTTTTTTCCATTTGCTTTTATGTATTATTTAGCGGTAACATATTTTGTTCGCTATTAATCATTCTTTAATTTTCTCTATACTTAAACCTACATCGGTAACTCCTTGTAAAGAAATTTTTCCTTCAATATCATTTACGCTTCTAGTAGCGTGGTAAATCTTAAATTTATAATCTCCTTTTTCAGAAAAAACAACATTTTCTTTATAAAAAAGTTTATTTTCTTTGATGTCTGTAAAACCTGAACCTAGCCAATTCCCATAAGAATCTGTCATTTCATATTCTAAAGTATCAACCACTTTATAACCACTAGGAAACTCCATTTTTGCAATTAAAAACAACGAGCTAAACTCATATTTTTTATTGTTCCTAATATTTATAAACACATTTTTAGTAGAAATAGTATCTAAGTTACTCACAATAAAATTTATATCATTTTCTGAATTCCATTGGTGATTTTCAATAGCTTTATATTGACTATAATCTGTATTTGAATTGCATGAAAATAACAAAAACGCACTTAAGAGTATTGTTATTTGTTTATGTATTTTTAGTATCGTCTGCACTTTTTCTTGGTGGTCTTCTTTTTTTGTTTCTGTTTTTATTAGGATTTGGCTGATTTGTTGCTGGTTTTTGATCAGCTTGAACTTGTTTTTGCTGATTCGGATTTGGTTTTGGTTTTGGTTTTTTTACTGGCTGATTTGTGCTAGTTTTTCCTTCAGAAGGTTTTCTATTGGTTTGATTCCCTTTTTGTTGACCTTCAACAGCCTTTTTAGGTTGGTTTTTATTAGTTCTAGATTTATTTTTATTATTTCTTTTCTTTTTTCGAATTGGAGTATCAAATCTTGTTAAACTATCTTGTCCAACCACATTTTCAAATTCAGCTTTTACAACTTCCGTGATATCAGCCTCGTATTCTTCTAATGAGTTTGCTAATTCATTTTCTTTGTTTAAAGCTATAATTTCTTGAACCTGTTCTAAAGTAAGTTTAAACCACTTAGCTCTGTTCTCTTTATAAGTATACCAAAGTAAACCTTTAAAAATATCCATTTTAATAAAAAAGGCATTTCCTTTTTCAGTTTTCAATTCAATATCTTGTCTTGGAAAACCGCTTAAAGCATCTAAATATGTATCTAATTCATAATTTAAACAACATTTTAATTTCCCACATTGACCGGCTAATTTTTGAGGATTTAAAGATAATTGTTGGTAACGTGCTGCAGATGTATTTACATTTCGTAAATCTGTTAACCAAGTAGAACAACAAAGTTCTCTACCGCAAGATCCAATACCTCCTAATCTGGCAGCTTCTTGTCGCAAACCAACTTGTTTCATTTCAACTCTAATGTTGAATGTACTTGCAAAATCCCTAATTAATTGTCTAAAATCTACACGTTCTTCAGCAGTATAATAAAAAGTCGCTTTATTTCCATCTCCCTGATATTCAACATCAGAAAGTTTCATTTTTAAACCTAACCTACCCAAAATTTCTCTACCACGAAATTGTGTGTCGTATTCTTTATCTCTTGAAGCAGTCCAAATATCTATATCTTTTTGAGAGGCTTTTCGGTATATTTTTTTTATTTCTTCACTATCATTTTCTATTCCCTTTCTCTTTAACTGAACTTTTATTAATTCACCAGTTAAAGAAACAGTCCCAATATCATGTCCAGGATTTCCTTCAACAGCAATAATATCACCTATTGAAATGGATAAATTTTCATGATTTCTATAAAAATGTTTTCGCCCATTTTTAAAACGAACTTCTACAATATTAACTGGATCTTGACCTGTTGGTAAAGCCATATTGCCAAGCCAGTCGAAGACTGAAAGTTTGTCACAGTCGCCTGTACCACAACTTCCATTACTTTTACAACCTTTTGGAACACTATTTATATCTGAAGAGCAACTATTACAGCTCATATATTTTTAAATTTATTTTGAGTTAAATAAAATTGAATTTTCAATCTTACAATCTTCACTAATTTGTAAAGATAAATTAAAATTACTAACTGTAAAACGTTAAAAAATGGAATTTAAGTCTGTTTCACATCAATAATTTTTACTGGGCAAGCTTCTTTGGCTTTAACACTCGCATTTAAAATGGTTTCATCAGGAGATTTAATGGTGAAAAAACCTTTTTTTTCTTTGGAATGAAGCAATACAGATTTACCGTCTTTTTTAGACATTTGAAACTGAGCAGGAGCCAATTCAACACAGTAATTACAACCAATACACTTGGCTCTTTGTAAGGTAATAATTACCATTTAAGCTTCTACTTTAGTTGAAACTATTTTGTATAATTTATCTGATGGTCTAATTCTAAATTCTAACTTAATAGTTACAGAATCTCCTTTTTGTGCCTTTTCTCCTTTTACATCATTCACAAACATTTCTTTTACTTCCATTTCTTGAGCTCCAGTTGTTGGTCCTGTAATTAAAATCGTATCACCAACTGCAATATCATAAGCTTCAATTTTAAATTCACCAATGTTTGCTTTTGGGAAAAAGTGCATTCCTTTTCCTACGTATACTTTTTTCTGTGTTGCATGACTTCCTGAACCGTTACTCCATTCACCTAGTTTTTGACCTAAATAATAACCACTCCAAAAACCACGATTGTAAACTTTTTCTAGCTCCAACATCCAAGAAATTACTTTTTCTTTACTGTAAGTTCCTGCTTCAATACTATCAATAGCGTCTCTGTAACATTTTATTACATTTGCTACATATTCTGGCGCTCTACCTCTTCCTTCAATTTTTAAAACTTTTACACCGGCATCTTCAATTTGATCTAAAAAATCAATGGTACATAAATCTTTTGGAGACATTATGTATTCATTGTCTAATTCCATTTCAAATCCAGTTTCCTGATCAATAACCGTGTATTTTTTTCTGCAATTTTGCTTACAAGCACCTCTGTTTGCTGAAGAATTAGCTGAGTGCAAACTCATATAACATTTTCCAGAAACCGCCATACATAAAGCACCGTGTCCAAAAATTTCAATTTCAACTAAGTTTCCTGAAGGTCCTCGAACATCTTCTTTTACAATTTGTTCGGTAATTTTCTTCACCTGTCGTAAACTTAACTCTCTACTCAAAACCATTGTATCGGCAAACATGGCGTAAAATTTAACCGTTTCAATATTGGTAATATTTATTTGAGTAGAAATATGAATTTCCATTCCAATAGCTCTTGCAGTAGCAATTACAGCCTGATCCATAGCAATTACAGCTGTAATATCTGCATCTTTTGCTTTTTGGATTAAAGTTTTAACTATTGATAAATCGTGATCGTAAATAATAGTGTTTAAGGTAAGATATGTTCTAACATTTTTAGCTTTACATCTATCTGAAATTTCTTGTAAATCATCTAAAGTAAAGTTAATTGAAGCTCTCGCACGCATATTTAATTGCTCAACACCAAAATAAATTGAATCAGCGCCATTGTCTAATGCGGCTTGCATTGATTCAAAATTTCCGGCAGGAGCCATTAATTCTATTTTTCCAGTAGTAGTCATTCTTTTTTGATTTTTTGCAAAAATACGTATTTTGTAATAACTAATGGTAATTCAATAAAATAATGACATTAAAATGGGTTAGAACTACTCAAGTGTTTTTGAATTAATAACTTTTGTTTTATTAAATTCAGCTATGTCTACGCTAAAAAGACCTTTTGATGGAAAAAAGGAGTAACTATTTTTTCTAAAACCTCCCAATATATATAATGTATTATCCGAATAAAATAATTCTGATGCTACCAAAGGTAAATCTATTAAATACTCATTCAATTCTTTAGTTAAAACATTGTACGTAATTATTTTTTGATCATTAAAAAAATAGATCACATTGTCTTTATGTGTTATTGCAGGTTTACTTATTCCATAAAAAAGATTTCCTTCTTTTTTCCATTTTTGAGTTGTCAAATCAAACGTTTCTATAGAAGATAATGGTTTGTTATTATAACCGCCTACTAAATAAATTTTATCCTCTATTAAAACACCTTTTACCTCTTTTGCAATAGGCATATTTCCTAATTGATACCAATATCCAGTTTTAAAATCATACAAATGGACTTTATTAGAATAGTCTTTAAACCCATTATTTTTCAATTTAAGAGATCCACCCATTAAAATCATAGTATCATTATAAGTAAAAGATGCAAAATCTACCGCTTGATGCGGATTTGTATTGTCAATAATTATAGCGTCTTTGTCTATATCAAAAACTTCTATTTTATCATCTAAATATTCCTTAATATGAACTCCGTGCCTCGATAAATTTTTACCTCCTAAAACATATATTTTATTATTGTAGTAATTTAAATTATGATACGCTCTTTTTTTAAATTTCGATTTTGATTTTAACCACATATTGTTTTTAATATCATACGTTTGTAAATCCCCATAATAGCTTTCTTTCTTATAGTTATGTATTACACCTTGAACAAGTTTTTGAAAAGCTCTATCTGGATCGTATTCAAATAATCTTCTAAATTCATTGTATTCAACTAAAGCATCCCCACCAACTACATAAATTTTATCATCTAATAATATTGACCCAAAAGAATGTACCCCCTTTTTTATTGAGGAAAGTTTTTTATAAGAAATGTACTTTTTTAAGTTTCTTCTTTCAGAAATTTTTATTTCTTCTAGTTTATTTAAATCAACAAATAAGCTTACAGAGTAATTTTTTTTCTTTTGAAAATAAGGAATTTCTAATTTACCATATGCAACGTGCGAAAAACTAATAATGTCATTTTTTACAATCTCATAAGGGAATTTTAAATAATAATTTCCTTTTTCATTTGTGATGGCTCCTCTATTAATTCCTTCCATAAACACATTAACACCTTCAATAGGTTCATTTGTAGTTGCATCCAATACTTGTCCTTCAATATATTGTGAAAATGATACAAATGTTGAAAATGAAAAGATTAAAAATAGTGTGAAATTTCTCATAAGATATTTTTAGAATTGCAACAAAAATCATACCTAAACGCTAAGTAGTTATTTTATTAGAATCTCTACTAAAATAATTATTTTTGATTCAAATTTTAACAAAAAAATATTTATTTGTTAATTTTCAATTAATTACTCTTAGTTGTTACATTTTTTTACAAAATTTGTATTCTAATTAACTAATAAGATTTTAAAAGATGAAAGTAGCTGTTGTAGGAGCAACCGGAATGGTGGGAAATGTAATGTTGAAAGTTTTGGAAGAACGAAATTTTCCGTTAACCGAATTAATTTTGGTGGCTTCAGAAAGATCAGTTGGTAAACAAATCTCCTATAAAGGAACAGATTATACTATTATTGGATTACAAGATGCTGTTGATGCAAAACCAGATATTGCATTGTTTTCTGCAGGAGGAACTACTTCTGAAATTTGGGCTCCTAAATTTGCTGAAGTTGGAACTACTGTCATTGATAATTCTTCGGCTTGGAGAATGGATCCAACTAAAAAATTAGTAGTCCCTGAAATTAATGGAAATGTATTAACTAAAGACGATAAAATTATTGCAAACCCTAATTGTTCAACCATACAATTAGTAATGGCGTTAGCTCCTTTGCATAAAAAATACCAAATGAAACGTGTGGTAATTTCTACATATCAATCTGTTTCTGGAACAGGTATAAAAGCTGTTCAACAATTAGAAAATGAAGCAAAAGGTATAAAAGGCGAAATGGCTTATCATTATCCAATTAACAGAAATGCAATACCGCATTGTGATGTTTTTTTAGATAATGGATACACCAAAGAAGAAATGAAATTGGTAAAAGAACCTAAGAAAATTTTAGGTGATGAATCTTTTTCTGTTACTGCAACTGCGGTTCGTATTCCAACTGCTGGAGGACATTCTGAAGCTGTTAATGTGCAGTTTGAAAATGATTTTGACCTAGATGAAGTTCGTAAATTATTGAGTCAAACACCTGGTGTTATTGTGCAAGATAATTTAGATACAAATACCTACCCAATGCCAATATATGCTCATAATAAAGATGATGTTTTTGTTGGTCGAATTCGTAGAGATGAATCACAACCAAATACTTTAAATATGTGGATTGTAGCTGATAACTTGCGTAAAGGTGCTGCTACAAATACAATTCAAATTGGAGAATATTTAATTAAAAACGGATTGGTTTAAGCTATAAATTGAGCCTGTTGAAATATTTTAACTTATTTATAATTAAAGTTAACTTCTACAGGCTCAGTTTGATAAATTAAAAAGTGTCATTTTTATATGAGCTAAAAATAATTTCTTATTCTTTTTTCTTCTTTTTAAACAAATTATTTAAAGCGTTTTTAACAATACTATCCTTTACTTTATTTAATGGCTCTTTAATTGGCGTTACCTTTTTTATAGTATCTACACTCTTAGTTATAGTAGTATCAACTTTCGTTTTACCCGGAATTAGGTTACCTAAAGCCTCGGTTGCCTGATTAATTAGTTTTCCTTTTTGCATTTCTACCAATTGCGTTACTAAATTGGTTGTAGCTTGTTTCATGTCTGTTGAAACTTTCGGATTGGCAAAACTTCCTGATAGAATAGCGTTAATTGGAAAATTTTCAATTTTTGCTGCATTGGCAGGCTTTAGTTTTGAAATTAAATTATTGACTTCTGAACCTAAATATTTTGCTGGAACATCAAATTTTAAGTTATATGCCATACTTTGATCAAAACCGTGTGAACCTACAACTTCAATATTAATATCTTGATATTTAAGCGTAAAAGGATTAATTTCTACTTTTCCGTCTTTAAAATTTAATGCCATTTTCAAAGCATCCAAATTTAACTTTTCAAGATCAATAAATTTTACATTTGAACTTAAAGCCGTAAGCAATTGTGAATTGGAAGGTTTTAATTTAGAGTCTAACAATTGACCAATCAAATTCCCTGAAATTGTTTTAAGATTAGGCGTCAAATTATTGGTTAAATCTCCCGATAATTTTATAGTGGAATTTAGCTTACCTATAACTGAATTGGCTATTGGCGCAATGGCTTTTAACATCGCTATTTGCGTAAAAGATTCTGAAATGCTCAAGGAATTTAAGTCTAAATTCATTTCAAATTTAGGTGTTTTTTCTTTGGTTGAAACCATACCGCTTAACGCTATTTGCCCTCCAAAAGCATTCATTTTTAAATTGCTTAATGAAACGGCTTCATCTTTAATTATCAAATTCCCCGAAACTTCTTTTAAATTTAAATTGTCATAAACTACTGTTGTTGCTTTGGCGGCGATAGTAACATCTAAAAATGAAGGAATTTTAAGCGCTTCTTTACTTGTTTTAATTGAAGTAGTGTCTGTTTTAGTTTCCATAAAATCGGCAACTTCAAATTGATGGGAAGTCATATCAAAATTTCCCTTCAGTACCTGATTATTAAAAAGAAACCCATAAAAATTATCTAAACTTCCAGTCACATGAAAATCGGAATTCCCGGTTTCCCCATCAAATTTATTCAAACGAATTTCTTTTGGATTAAAAGCAATGGCTGCTTGTTTAATTTTAAATGGTTTTGCCATTTCCTTGCTTTCATAATTAAAATCGGTTACGGTAATGGTTCCCGAATTTTGAATGTTTTGGTACTGGCTTGCTTCAACCGATTTCATATCAAAACGAGTTACCACATCTGCTTTTAAGATTCCGGTTAAAGGTTTTTCTAATTTAATAGGATAGGCTTTCGAAACATTTTCCAAATTAACAATTCCTTTAAGTTCTGCATTAATCAATGGATTTTCCATAATATTTTGAATGGTTGCTTTTGCAGTAAACACATCCTGATCAATGGTATATGATAACTTATCAAGGTTTACATATGTGTCGTTAAGTATTCCTGTTTTGTTCACAATACGGGAATCTATCACTATATTTTTTACGGATTTTGGTAAATTAGGATATTGAAATGATGCATTGTTTGAAGCAATTTCAATATCAAATGCGGGAATTGTTTTTTCAGTATAAGTTCCTTTTACAATACCGTTTACCTTAAAATCACCTGATGTTTTTACATTTTCCAACTTCCCTGAATACATTTCAGGAATTAACCCCAAAAAGTTTTTAAATGAAGACGTTGGTGTGTTAAATTTTAGGTCATACACTTGCCCTTCGTCTGTCATCTGAATAAATCCGTCAAAAGCAATTGGAAGCAAATTAACCAAAGCTTCATTTTCCTTAAACGTATATTTAAAATTTTCTAAATCCAATCCCAATAACGCATCAAGTGACAAGGTCACGTTATTTAAATAGTTTGTATTATCAATAGAAACTGCCAATTTCGCAGTAGATTTAGTGTCTAAATCTAAAATTTTATTTTTAAAATCACCGCTTCCTTCATGGTTGATGCTATCAAGAATAACGCTCATTTTAGATCCTTCATCAAAATAGGTGAAGCGAAGATTTTTAATATCATAATGCTGAAAATTTAGAGCAAAGTCATTATTTTCAATACTGTCACTTTCATTTTTATCTTTTAAGGCAATGTCATAATTTGCCAGACCGTCTTTATTAAAAATAACATTCACCTTTCCATTTTCAATGCTAAATGCATCAATACCCATAGGTTCTCCTTTTTCTTTAAAAAGTGCTGTAATACTCATTTTTAACGTAAAAGTTTTGGAATAAAACAAGGTGTCATTTTCAAAAGGAGCCTTGTTTATAATACTTAAATCATCAATAATAACCGTAGCTTTTGGGAAATTTTTGAGCAAACTCAAATCGACATCATTAAAAGCCACAACAGCATCAACATTTTTATTGATTGATTTTATTACCAATTCTTTGATTTTCCCTTTAAATAAAAAGGGCGTAGCCACAAGTGCGATGGCAAAAACCAATAAGATAATTCCAATTATTTTAAATGCTTTTTTCATATTCATTCCTATTTCTTTCAGTGAAATTTAATTTGTTAACTAATACTAAGTAAAGGTAATCTATAATTATGAAGAGTATTGAAAAAATAGATTGCTACTTCGCCTTCAACTTTTGTCAACAAAAAAGCCGCACAATGTGCAGCTTTTTTTATGGGGTTTCTTGGGATTATTTTGTTGCTTTTAAAACATCACCAATAATTTGTTCCAATTGATGTTTAGGAAGTGCTCCTTGTGCCATTTGAGGTTCTCCATCTTTTGGTACAAATAACATAGAAGGGATACTTCTAATTCCAAATGCTGCTGCTAATTCTTGCTCAGCTTCAGTATCTACTTTATAAATGTTAATTTTTCCTTTGTAATCATCACTTAATTCTTCCAAAATTGGAGCTACAGCTTTACAAGGTCCACACCAATCAGCATAAAAATCAATAATGCAAGGTAAATCACCTTCAAACTTCCACTCTTTATTTTTTTCGAAATTAAAAACCTTCTCTAAAAAGGCTTGTTTTGTTAATAATTCAGTCATTCTTTAAAATTTTATTTTTAATAATACAGCAATATTAGTGCCAGTTTATTTGACGGCAAAGTGACATAAAAACTTACAATTTTATAGTAACTTAAGTTACATCTGTAATTAAATTTGTAATTTAACGACTTAATTAACTAATTATAAACTAAAACTTTAATTATTATGAATTCAAAATTAACTATGGCGTTTAGATTACTTTTAGGATTAATTTTACTAGTATTTGGACTTAATAAGTTTTTTCACTTTTTACCAATGCCTCCTATGGAAGGTGCTCCCGCAGACTTTATGGGAGCTTTAGGGAAAACTGGATATATGTTTCCGCTTATTGCTATAACAGAAATTGTAGCTGGTGCACTATTAATAATTAATAAATGGAAAGGCTTAGCTCTAATTTTTACTGCAATAATTTCAGTAAATATTGTTTTATTCCATTTGGCTCTAGCTCCTGCTGGTATAGCACTTGCTGCCGTAGTGGCAATTCTTAACATATTATTAATGTACGCAAATTGGAAAAAATTTAAAACACTGTTTTAAATTCCTAAATATCTCATAAATAAAAAGGCATCCTCTATTGAGTATGCCTTTTTTAGTTAAATTTGTTCATCATTATAAAACAACTACCATGAAACAATTATTATTAATAACTATGATTGGAATTTTTATGATTTCTTGTAAAAACTCTGAATCTAAAAAAAATGAAGTAAAATTGAATTATCCTATAACAAAACAAGTTGATACTGTTACAGACTATTTTGGAACAAAAGTTAAAGATCCATATCGCTGGTTAGAAGATGATATGTCTGATGAAACGGCTGAATGGGTAAGTAATCAGAATAAAGTTACATTTGATTATTTAGCCAATATTCCATATCGCGAAGAATTAAAGAATCGCCTAGAAAAACTATGGAATTACGAAAAAATAGGTTCACCTTTTAAAGAAGGAGATTTCACTTACTTTTATAAAAACGACGGTTTACAAAATCAATATGTAATTTATAGACATAAAGAAAATGAAGAACCAGAAGTGTTTTTAGATCCAAATACTTTTTCTGAAGATGGAACCACTTCATTAGGTGGTTTATCATTTTCTAAAGATGGAAGTATTGTTGCGTATGCTATTTCTGAAGGTGGATCTGACTGGAGAAAAATTATTGTAATGGATGCTATTTCCAAAGAAATTAAAGAAGACACTATTATTGATGTGAAATTTAGTGGAATGGCTTGGATAGGTAATGAAGGAATTTTCTATTCTAGTTACGAAAAACCTAAAGGAAGTGAACTATCAGCTAAAACAGATCAGCACCGATTATTTTATCATAAATTAGGAACAAAACAAACTGATGATAAAATTATATTTGGTGAAAGCGAAAAAAGAAGATATGTTGGAGGAAGTGTTACAGAAGATGAAAAATACTTAATTATAAGTGCTTCAATGTCTACTAACGGAAATGAATTGTATTTTAAAGATTTATCAAATCCAAACAGCCCAATAAAACCAATTATTTTAGGTTTTGACTATGACACTTCTATATTAGATCATAAAGAAGGTAAATTATTATTAGTCACCAATTTAGACGCTCCAAACAAACGTATTGTTTCTGCTAATGTGAGTAAGGTTGACTCAAAAAACTGGGTTGATATAATTCCTGAAACTAAAAACGTATTATCACCTTCAAAAGCCAACGGTTTTATATTTACAAAATATATGGTTGATGCCGTTTCTCAGGTAAAACAATATGATTATAATGGTACGTTAATTAGAGATATTGAACTTCCTGGTGTTGGTACAGCAGGTGGTTTTGGAGGAAAAAAAGATGCAGAAATTATCTATTATTCATTCTCAAATTATATTACTCCTGGTTCAATTTACTCATTTAAAACAGTGTCAGGGGAATCAGAATTATATAAAAAACCCGCTATTGATTTTGAATCTAATGATTTTGAATCTAAACAAGTATTTTATACGTCTAAGGACGGAACGCAAGTTCCAATGATTATTTCTTATAAAAAAGGAACTGAATTAAACGGTAAAAACCCAACTATTTTATACGGTTATGGCGGATTTAATATTAGCTTAACTCCATCTTTTAGTATTACCAATGCTGTTTGGATGGAACAAGGTGGTATTTTTGCAGTACCTAATTTACGTGGTGGTGGTGAATATGGAAAAGTATGGCATGATGCTGGTATTAAAATGAAAAAACAAAATGTATTTGATGACTTTATTGCTGCTGCCGAATATTTAATTGAAAACAAGTACACATCATCTGATTATTTAGCAATTAGAGGAGGCTCAAATGGAGGTTTATTAGTTGGTGCAACTATGACTCAAAGACCAGATTTAATGAAAGTTGCATTGCCTGCCGTTGGCGTGATGGATATGTTACGTTACCATACTTTTACTGCTGGTGCTGGTTGGGCATACGATTATGGTACTTCTGAAGATTCAAAAGAAATGTTTGAATATTTAAAAGGATATTCACCAGTTCATACTATTAAAGAAGGTGTTGAATACCCTGCAACTTTAGTAACTACGGGAGATCACGATGATAGAGTTGTACCTGCACATTCATTTAAATTTGCTGCTGAATTACAATCTAAACAAACTGGTAATAACCCAGCTTTAATTAGAATTGAAACCAATGCTGGCCACGGAGCTGGAACTCCAGTTTCAAAAACTATTGAACAATATGCTGATATTTTCGGTTTTACTTTCTATAATATGGGCTTTAAAGAATTGCCTAGTAAAGCTAAAATTAAAGGTTAGTATGTATAACATGTCAAACTGAGCTTATTGGAGTTTCTTAATTCTTAAGAATAAGTCTTCAACAAGTTCAGTTTGACATAATTTTAAAAAAAGGCTGTCTTAAAATTTTTAATATCGTCATTTTGAATCAAGTTCAAGTTGACGATATTTTTTAAATCAATTCAATATAAAAATAAACAACAAAAACTATTTAATGGTTACATTTAACAATCAAGCATCATCCATGTTTTTGTATCAATAAAATCTTTGACTTTAAATAATTATGGATGTAACAGATTTTTCTTTTTGGTTCACATATTTTATTTTACCATTGATGATATTCTTTTCGCGTATTATTGATGTGACACTTGATACACTTCGCATTGTGTTTGTAGCAAAAGGAAACAAATTTTTAGCCCCATTGTTGGGGTTTTTTGAGATTTTAATTTGGCTAATTGCTATTACAAAAATTATGCAGAACCTTGATAATGTAGCTTGTTATATTGCGTACGCTGCCGGATTTGCAACAGGAAATTATATTGGTTTAATTATTGAAGAAAAATTAGCAATGGGAATTCAAATGTTTAGAATTATTACCCAAAAAGATGCTACACCTTTAATCGAAAAATTGATTAATGGCGGTTATAAAATCACTTCTATTGTTGCAGATGGTAATAAAGGTAGTGTTCATATTATTTATTTAGTGGTAAAGCGCACCGAAAATAAAAATATCATTAGTATCATAAACCATTTTAATCCTAACGCATTTTATTCAATTGAAGATGTTCGTCATGTGAATGAAAAAGATACAGGTTTAAATAAAAAATCAAAGTTCAAAAGCCTTAGATGGATGCGAAAAGGGAGATAATTATTTTAAATTTTCCTATTTAATTTTTCGGCCGTCATTCTGAAGTTAGCGATTATTTGATTTAGCAGCTAATAAATTGCTAAAATTTCAGCTTCATTAAAAGGAATAATTGAACCCGTGGCCTTTCCTAACAGTTGTTTTCCTATTGGTGAATTGGTAGAAACTGCATAATAATCGGTATTTTCAATGGTGATTTTACCAGCGCTTATTGCTAAAAAATAAGATGCTTTATTGGTAATAATTAAACTTCCTAAACAAATAATTTTTGAGATTTTTTGAATTTCTATTTTAGCTAACACTTCCTTCATTTCAAAAATTACAGCTAATTGCTGACTTGCTTTCTCCATTTCTAATTGCAACATGGCTCTTCCAGTTTCGTGTTTATCACCGGCGGAACTTTTAGTTTCTGAAAACAATGCTTTTTTATTAGATTCAATTATTGAAGTAACTGTGTTGTGTTTTTCATCTACAAACAACAAACAAGCTTCGGATAATTTATTTTTTATTTCTTGAAGATTTTTCATAATAAGTAAGTAAATGTAACCCAATCCAACTTCTTTTGATAATTTTGTAGCACAAATTTATTAGATGCAATTCACAGGAAAACGTTACTTAGATTATTCTTCATTCATCAAATCAACATTTGGAGAAAGAGTTCAAAAAATATCATTAGATATTGGTTTTTCTTGTCCGAACAGAGATGGTTCAAAAGGTTATGGTGGTTGTACTTATTGTAATAACAATACTTTTAATCCTGATTATTGTGAACCTACAAAAAGTATCAAAGAACAATTAGAGCAAGGTATTTCATTTTTCGGTAAAAAATACAAAGCACAAAAATACTTAGCTTATTTTCAAGCCTATACAAATACGTATTCGGATTTAGATTCGCTTAAAAAAATGTATCAGGAAGCTTTAAATGTAGAAGGCGTTATTGGTTTGGTAATTGGTACCAGACCCGATTGTATATCTGATGAAATTATTGATTATTTGTCATTTTTATCGAAAAAACACTTCATTTCATTAGAATTTGGTGTGGAAAGCACTTTAAACAGAACATTAGAAAATGTTAACAGATGTCATACGTTTGAAGAAACAAAAGCAACTTATGAAAAATGTAAAAACAAAGGGTTTCATTTAGGTGCTCATTTAATTCTTGGATTGCCTGGTGAATCTAAAGATGAACTAATAAATCACGCTTCTGAAATTTCAAAATTACCAATTGATACTTTGAAACTACATCATTTACAAATTGTAAAAAGTTCTGTAATGGAAGTTCAGTACAAACGAAATCCTGAGAATTTCAACCTATTTACTTCTGAAGATTATATTGATTTTATAACCGATTTTATTGGTCATTTAAGACCTGATATTATTATTGAGCGCTTTATTAGTGAAACACCGCAAGATTTGTTAATTGCACCCAAATGGAATAATCTTAAAAACTTTGAAATAGTTGCCAAAATTGATAAAAAACTAAAAGAGAAAAGTACTTGGCAAGGGAAATATTATGAAAATGCAAAATAAATTGTAAGTTTAACTCATGAAGTACCCTAAAAATAATTGTAAAACCCTATTCTTAATTTTAAGTTTTTTTGCGCTTAACAGTTGTAGTGATACCGTTACAGATCAATTGCCTGTAACCAATTCAATTACCTTTGGATTACCACAAAAAGTGACTGTAATTGGTTACAGTGATCATCTAATGGAGCCTTTTATTTCTAGAGATGGAAGTACTTTATTTTTTAATAATTTAAATACTACTGATGTAAATACTAATTTACATTATGCAACAAAAATATCAAATACTTCATTTGAATATAAAGGGGAAGTCTCTGGTGTTAATACAGAATATTTAGAAGGTGTTCCAACAGTAAGTAGCTCCCAAAAATTATATTTTGTTTCTGAAAGAAACTACACTACTACTTTTGAAATGGTTTATGAAGGTGATTTTATAAATGGATTGGTCTCTAATATAAAGGCGGTGCCTAATATTTCAAAAAATCAAGCAGGTTGGGTAAACTTTGATGTTGAAGTTAGTAGTGATGGTAATTATTTATATTCTGTTGATGGGAGGTATGATGAAAATGGTGGTCCTTATGAATCTGATATTTTTTTAGCTGTTAAAACAAATGGTGTATTTCAACGAAGCAACAATTTATCAATCCTTAAAAATATAAATACACGTGATTTAGAATATGCAGCTTGTATTTCTTCCAATATGTTAGAACTGTATTTTACAAGAGTTGAAGCACCACTATCAAATACGTCTTTGCCTCAAATATATATCGCCACAAGATCATCTACTAATAGCCCTTTTGAAAAACCGTATAAAATCAATTCAATAACAGGTTTTGTTGAAGGTCCAACCGTTTCTCAAGACGGTAAAAGCATCTATTATCATAAATATGAAAATGAAAAATTTGTTTTGTATATGGTTGAGAAAGAGGAATAATTTTGCAAGGTAAATTTTATGAAAATGCAAAATAAGTTGTAAATTTAAGAAGCTTTTTGATTGCCCCGTTAAAATAATTTTTAAAAATAAAGATTTTGGATCATTTACTTTTATTTATTTTATTAGCGCTTCTTGCCGAAATTCTTGGTACAATTGGTGGTTTTGGTTCTTCATTATTTTTTATCCCTATTGCCAGTTTCTTTTTAGATTTTCATTCTGTTTTAGGAATAACAGCCATTTTTCATGTATCAAGTAATATTACTAAAATTGCCTTTTTTAGAAAAGGGTTTGATAAAAAATTGATTATTTGGATTGGTATTCCTGCTATTATTTTTGTAATCATTGGAGCTTATTTAAGTAAATTTATTAAGTCAAGTAGTTTAGAGGTATTACTTGCCATTTTTTTAATAGCAACCAGTTTAACATTTTTATTATTTAAAAACTTTTCAATTAAACCTACAGTTAAAAATTCTATTTTTGGAGGTGTTTTTTCTGGTTTAATTGCAGGAATAATAGGTACAGGAGGTGCAATAAGAGGAATTACCTTAGCTGCATTTAACTTAAATATAGAAACATTTATTGCTACCTCAGCTATTATAGATTTAGGAATTGATTTTAGCAGAAGTATAGTTTATTTTACAAATGGATACGTTCATAATCATGATTTATATTTAATTCCTATTTTACTCGTGGTAAGTATTGTTGGAACTTTTTTAGGAAAGAAAATATTAAACACCATTTCCGAGGAAAAATTTAAATCAATTGTACTTCTTTTAATTTTTATAACAGGAATTGTAACACTTGCCAAAATATTTCTGTTTTAGTAAACGAATATTTTGTATGTTTAAGGTATGTTAATTTTTTTTACAAAAAGTTTATCTCAAATGCCCTGGGTTTTTATTCCTGGTTTATAAGGGTTATACATCTTTTCCTATAGCAAGTACTTCTAACTTGCAAAAATTCATTTCATTATTATTTTAAAATCAACAAAAAGTATGAGCAATATAATTGTATTAGGTGCCGGTATGGTTGGTAGCACAATGGCTATTGATATGACAAAAAAACATGATGTAACTATCACCGATTTTAGTGAATTAGCTTTAGAAAAAGCTATTAAAAAATGTGACAAATTAATTCCTGAAGTTTTAGATGTAACTAATAAAACAGCACTACAAGAAACTATAAAGCCTTTTGATTTGGTTATTTGTGCAGTTCCTGGTTTTTTGGGATTTGAAACGATGAGAGCTATTATTGAAGCTAAAAAAGATGTAATTGATATTTCATTTTTCCCTGAAAACTCTTTAGAATTAGATGCGCTTGCAAAACAAAAAAATATAACAGCCATTGTAGATTGTGGTGTGGCTCCTGGAATGGGAAATATTATTTTGGGTTATTATAATGAGAAACTTAAATTAACCGATTTTGAATGTTTAGTAGGTGGTTTGCCAAAAATAAAAAAATGGCCTTTTAGTTACAAAGCTCCATTCTCACCCATTGATGTTATTGAAGAATATACGCGCCCAGCTCGTTATGTTGAAAATGGTCATATTGTGGTAAAAGAAGCTTTATCAGATTGTGAATTTGTAGATTTTGATGGTGTTGGAACCCTTGAATCTTTTAATTCTGACGGACTGCGTTCAATTATTTTCACCATGCCTCATATTAAAAATATGAAGGAAAAAACCTTAAGGTATCCAGACCATATTGAATATATAAAAGTGTTAAAAGAAAGTGGTTTTTTTAGTGAAGAAAAATTAATGATAAACGGAGTTGAAGTTTCTCCTTTAGATTTTACTTCAAAAATATTGTTTAACGAATGGAAATTAGGCGATACTGAAGAAGAAATTACCGTAATGCGAATTACCTTAAAAGGAATCAATGAAAAAGGTGAACAAAAAACCATCGTTTATAATTTACACGATGAATACTGTTCAAAAACCAACACATCATCCATGGCAAGAACTACAGGTTACACTGCAACAGCAGCCGCAAACATGTTTTTAGATGGTTTATTTAGTGAAAAAGGTGTTTTCCCTCCAGAATTAATAGGAAATAAAAAAGGCGTATTTGAATATATTTTAAACTATTTAAAGGAACGTAACATAACCTACATCAAGCAAAAAAATTAATTTTTTTTAAAATTATTTGTCAGTTTAAATAATTACATTACTTTTGTTGAGTGATTAGTCAATTAAAAATGGATAAAAGAGAATTATTATTAGAAGCAGCTACCAAACTTTTTGTAGAAAGAGGTTTACATGCAACACCAACTTCAGCAATTTCAAAAGAAGCTGGTGTTAGTGCAGGAATTCTGTTTCATTACTTTAAAACCAAAGACGATTTAATTGATGAGTTATATGTTTCAATAAAAAAAGAATACACATCTTCTATAATGAATGAAATTGATAAAATTCATTCAGACCTTGGAAAATTACGTTTAATATGGTCTAACTCTTGGAATTGGGCAATAGATAACAATTTGAAATTCAAGTTTTTACTTCAATTAGATAATACAAGTTGCGCCGTAAGAGTGAAAAGCCATCCGGAAATTGTTGCGAAATTTGAAATATTTAAGAACTTAATTCAATCTTATGTTGATAAAGAACTGATTAAAAATATGGACACCTATTTTATTATGGGTTCTATGTTTGGTTTAATAACTTCAATGGTTACTTATTTAACTCAATTTCCAGAAAAAAGAAATGATCAAGTATTTATTGAACAAGCTTGGGAGCTGTTTTACAACAGCTTAAAACCTTAAAAAAATTTCACATTATAATTGAGTGTTTAATCAATCAAAACAAATTAAAAATATTAAAATATGAGTACAAAAACCGCATTAATAACAGGCGCAAGTACCGGAATTGGGAAAGAACTTGCCATTATTCACGCAAAAAACGGTGGTAATTTAGTAATTATCGCACGCAACGAAAGCAAACTAAACAACCTTAAAAAGGACCTAGAACAACAATACAAAATTAACGTAGTTGTAATTGCTAAAGATTTAAGCGATTTAAATGCGCCAAAAGAGATTTATGATGAAGTAAAAAAACACGGTATTGAAATAGAATACTTAATAAATAATGCTGGTTTTGGAGCGTTGGGTAAATTTCATGAGTTAGATTTAGCGCGACAAATTTCTATGATTAATTTAAATATTACGGCATTAACAGCTTTAACTCATTTATTTCTTCCAGAATTTGTAAAACGCAACAGTGGAAAAATATTGAATACTTCTTCTACTGCTAGCTTAATGCCTGGGCCATTGCAAGCTGTTTACTTTGCAACAAAAGCATATGTAACCTTTTTTAGCAATGCGCTTTCCGAAGAATTGTACGACACAAATATTACGGTCACTAACTTAATGCCAGGTGCTACTGAAAGTGAATTTGGAGCAACATCTGGGATGGATAAAACTGAAATGTTTAAGGAAACCGCAACCGCATATTCAGTAGCATTAGACGGTTACAACGGGATGTTAAAAGGAAAAATAGATGTAATTTCTGGCTTAAAACCACTACAAAAACTAATGATGGCAATGATTCCGTTTACACCAAAAAAGATGATTTTAAAGCAAATTCGTCAAATGCAAGAAGTAAAATAATGATAAAACTAACTTTATTAATTTTAAAAAACACAATGATAGGAATATTATCAATTTCAGCACTGGTTGCAATTGCTGGAGTTTCATTTATTAATTTAAGCCCACAATTTGGAGGGAAACCTTCGGAATTAAGTTTAAAAAAAATGAATAATTCTCCCAACTTTAAAGAAGGGATTTTTATAAACAAAGAAAAAACACTTCAAAGTACAGGTTTTAAATGGCAAACAATTCCTCAATTTTTTACGAACGGAAATAACAAAGTTCCTAATTTTGAAATTCCTGTAGAAACCCATAAAAAAAGTGATTTCATTTCTGATAATAATCAATCTAAAATAACTTGGTTCGGACATTCAGCAGCTTTGGTTGAAATGGAAGGTCTAACAATTTTTATCGACCCTATGTTAGGAGAAGTTGCAGCTCCTCATCCAATGCTAGGTTCTAAACGATTTAATAAAGTTCATCCTATTTCTATAGATTCTTTACCAATTATTGATGTTGTTTTAATTTCTCATGACCATTATGATCATTTAGATTATGGTTCTATTTTAAAATTAAAAGAAAAAGTAAAGCAGTTTTATGTTCCTTTAGGAATTAAGGCACATTTAACTGAGTGGGGAGTTTCTGAAGAAAAAATTACCGAATTTGATTGGTGGGAAAATATTAATTATAAAGGAGTAGAGTTTGTTTCAACTCCAGCTCGTCATTTTTCAGGACGTGGTTTTACAAGAAATAACACACTTTGGTGTTCTTGGGTTTTAAAATCTGAAAGCAATTCAATTTTCTTCAGTGGTGATAGTGGCTACGGAAATCATTTTAAAGAAATTGGAGAAAAATACGGTCCGTTTGATTTTTCAATGATGGAATGTGGGCAATATAACGAGCAATGGGCACAAATTCATATGACTCCAGAAGAAACCATTCAAGCCTCTATAGATGTTCAAACTAAACTAATGATGCCTATTCATTGGGGTGCTTTTAAATTAGCTTTGCACGAATGGACAGATCCTATTGAAAGGTCATCGAAAAAAGCAATAGAATTAAATGTAAAAATGGCAACCCCAAAGGTTGGCGAAACTATTGTGTTAAATGGCGGAAAATTTCCTTCTGAAAAATGGTGGATACAATAAATTAGTAAATTATGGTTATTGTATTAAAAACAAATATTTTATCACAATTAGAAACTCATGTTAGGGCAATGTTAGATTCCTTCAAACAAATTGTAACAGTTGATTTTGACTTTGAAGATGTTGATAAAAGTTTAAGAATAGAAGCTTCTGAAGATTTAACTTCAGACATTGAGTTGTTATTAAATTCTAAAGGTTTTTATTGCAAAGAATTGACTTAAAACTCAAATTTCAACTGCACATTTATGGGTTTTTCAGATTTCTTTTTAGAATTTATATTTAAATTAGTGACTGAAATACCTAATAAACGTACAGAATTTAATACTTTTTCTTGAAACAATAGCTCCTTTACCGTTTCTAATAAAACAGCTTTTTCTTTTATAAAATATGGCAAGGTTTTACTTCTTGTTTGGGTTTTAAAATCGCTATATTTAATTTTTAAAGTAACTGTTTTCCCCGATACTTTTGATCGAATTAATCGTTGTTCTAATTCTTCTGCAATTTTTACCAGTTTCTCTAGCATAAAAATTTCAGAAGTTAAATTTTTTACAAATGTATGTTCTGCTGCTACTGATTTTCGTTCTCGGTTGGGTTTTACTTCACTATTGTGAATTCCTCTAACGATATTATAATAATGCTCCCCTGACTTTTTAAAATGTTTTGTTAAAAATTCAAAATCTTTATCTTTTAAATTCTTTCCTGTAAAAATACCAAGACTATACATTTTTGAAGCAGTTACTTTTCCAATTCCAAAGAATTTTTCAATAGGCAATTCTTCTAAAAATGGAATCACTTCTTCAGGTGGAATTGTTTTCTGCCCATTTGGTTTATTAATATCAGAAGCAATTTTAGCTATAAACTTACTGTTTGAAATTCCTGCTGAAGCATTTAAATGTAATTCATCAAAAATACGTTGTCTAATTTCTTTGGCGATTAAACTTGCCGATGGATTTCCTTTTTTATTTTCAGTAACATCTAAATAAGCTTCGTCTAAAGAAAGAGGTTCCACCAAATCGGTATATTCATGGAATATAGCTCTAATTTTTTTTGAAATTTCTTTGTAGCGTTCAAAACGTGGAGGAACAAAAATTAAATGTGGACAATTTTTACGAGCTAAAACTCCACTCATAGCAGAACGCACATTAAATTTACGCGCCTCATAACTTGCAGCTGAAACAACACCACGCTCTCCACCTCCACCTACAGCCACAGGTTTCCCTTGTAATTCAGGATTGTCTAATTGTTCTACTGAAGCATAAAATGCATCCATATCTATATGAATTATTTTACGATATTGTTTGCCTATTTCCACATTATAAAACTACAAAACTTTACCATCTATTTTAAACTCAATTCTTAGTATATTCGTGTATTAATTAGAATATTCAATTATGAACAAAAAACAGAAACACGCTCAAAATTTAATAGATTTTATTTATGAGAGTCCAAGTCCATATCATGTAATTGCAAATGCAAAAAAAGAACTTTTAAGCAACGGTTTTTCAGAGCTTAAACTTATTGAAAAATGGAATATTAAAAAAAGTGGAAAATATTTTGTGAGTCAAAATAATACATCACTTTTTGCATTTATAGTTGGTAATGGCGAAATTGAAGAATCTGGCTATAAAATTGTGGCTGCTCACTCTGATTCTCCTTCATTTAAAATTAAACCTTCACCTGAAATTTCAGTTGCTGACAAGTACCTAAAATTTAATACAGAAACTTATGGTGGCCCAATTTTAAGTACTTGGTTAGACAGACCTTTATCTTTGGCTGGAAGAGTAAGTGTAAAAGGGAAAGACCTACTAAATCCATTAACCTATTTAGTAAATATTAAGGAACCAATTCTTGTAATTCCAAATTTACCTATTCATTTTAACCGAACAGTAAATGAAGGTATTGCACTCAACAAGCAAATAGATATGTTGCCTGTAACAGCAATAATAAATAAAGAATTGAACACAGAATTATTATTAGCTCGTACTATTTCTAAAGAAATAAATGTACCCGTAGAAGACATTTTAGAAGTAGATTTAAATTTATATGATTTTGCAAAAGGAAGTATTATAGGATTGAATAAAGAGTTCATATCATCTGGAAAATTAGATGATTTGGCAATGGTTCATGCTGGGTTAACTGCAATATTAGATGCGCCAGTTTGTAAGTCGTCAAATGTATTGGCAATATTTGATAATGAAGAAGTTGGAAGCCGATCAAAACAAGGAGCTGGTTCTCCAATTCTAAAAAATATTTTAAAACGTATTGCACTAGTTCAAGGTAAAAATGAAGAAGATTTTCAACGAGCTATCTATAATTCATTTATGATAAGTGCTGATATGGCACACGCTTTACACCCAAACCATCCTGATAAACACGATCCGGTTAATAAACCAGTAATTAATGGTGGTCCTGTAATTAAAATTGAAGGAAACCAGAAATATACAACTGATAGTGATTCAAGCGCTGTTTTTGAAATGATTTGCAAGGAAGCAACAATTCCTTATCAGAAGTTTGTAAATCGGTCTGATATGCTTGGTGGAGGTACTTTGGGAAATGTTTCTGCAGGGCAGTTAGAAATACGTTCAGTTGATATTGGAAATCCAATGTGGGCAATGCATTCCATTAGAGAAACCAGTGGAGTTGATGACCATACTTATATGACTAAAGCTTTGAGCAGTTTTTATAAAATAAATTAATTCACAAGAAAACTATAATTTTAGTTAGTTATAAAACAATAAGTATAATCACTACATATATAACAAAAAAAAGGGTTGCCAAATAGCAACCCTTTTTTAAAATGTTAAGTTTACTAAATTAAACGATTCCTTGATCTAACATAGCATCGGCTACTTTAATAAATCCAGCAATGTTTGCTCCTTTAACGTAATCAATAAAACCATCTTCTTGAGTTCCGTATTTAGAACAAGCTGTATGAATTGAGTGCATAATTTGATGTAATTTAGCATCAACTTCTTCTTGAGTCCAGTTCAATTTCATTGCGTTTTGAGACATTTCTAATCCAGAAACTCCTACACCACCAGCATTTGCTGCTTTACCAGGTGCAAACGGTAATTGGTTTTTGTGAAATAACTCAACAGCTTCAGGTGTACAACCCATATTAGAAACTTCAACAATGTATTTTACACCATTTGCAATTAATAAGGCTGCATCATCTCCATTTAATTCATTTTGAATTGCGCTTGGCATAGCGATATCACATTTAACTTCCCAAGGTTTTTTACCTGCAATAAATTTTGCTTCTGGGAATTCTTCTGCATAAGGCGATACAATATCATTATTAGAAGCTCTAAGCTCTAACAAATAATCAATTTTTTCAGCGTCTAACCCTTTTTCATCATAAATATATCCATCAGGACCTGAAATAGTAACAACTTTACCACCAAGTTCTAAAACTTTTAAAGCAACACCCCAAGCTACATTTCCAAAACCAGAAACAGCAACAGTTTTACCTTCAAATGAATCATTTTTGGTGTCTAACATATCCTTGGTGAAATAAACTGCTCCAAAACCTGTAGCTTCAGGTCTGATTAAGCTTCCTCCCCAATTTAATCCTTTTCCAGTGAAAACACCTGTGTTTTCTCTTTTTAGCTTTTTGTACATACCGTACATAAAACCAATTTCTCTACCACCTGTTCCAATATCTCCTGCAGGAACATCAGTATCAGGGCCAATAACTTGCCATAATTCTAACATAAAAGCTTGGCAAAAACGCATAATTTCAGCATCTGATTTTCCTTTTGGGTTAAAATCAGAACCTCCTTTTCCACCTCCCATTGGTAAAGTGGTTAATGCATTTTTAAATGTTTGCTCAAATCCTAAAAATTTAAGAATACTCAAATTTACACTTGGGTGTAAACGTAAACCTCCTTTATATGGGCCAATTGCGTTATTAAACTGTACTCTGTGACCTAAATTAACATGAACTTCTCCATTATCATCTACCCATGAAACTCTAAAAGTAAAAATACGATCAGGTTCAACTAATCGTTCAATAATTTTTGCTGCTTCATATTGTGGATTTTCATTATAAATACCTTCAATAGATTCTAATACTTCATGCACTGCTTGTAAATATTCTTGCTCTCCTGGATGTTTGGCTTCAAGATTATTTAATATATTTTTTACATTCATACTACTATAATTTATAAGTGTTTAAAACTGTTTTAAAATGTTTAACAAAAATAATAATATTAAACTAATTTTTCACAAAAAAAATGTAAATTTTTAACTTTCTATAATTTATATTGCC
>NZ_CALAEQ010000044.1 GCF_937891065.1 uncultured Lutibacter sp.
ATTTTATATAATAAAGTACAAGTATAACTAAAAAAAAAGGTTAGATAGTGTAAAATTACTTACAATTGTTAATTAAGTATAGTCCTAAATAAATTTGAATTAAACTTTTAATGAAATAATTGTAATAATTATTACACACTGTATAAGTTCGAAAAAAATTTGATTAATATCAACTTCAAACCTTGAATAAATACCTATATTTACACAATTATCATTAAAAAATGAACAACAGTATACTTTTTATAATGAATAACATTTTTTTAATATGATTATACTACTATATATAAACCAAACTAGCATTATTGTTAGTTTTCTTTTTTATAATTTACAGAATACTAATTTATATAATTTTATACACAATAAAACCATTAATATATGAAAATAGGCGTATTAAAAGAAACACCATTAAGTGAGAAGCGTGTTGCTATTTCACCCAATATAGCCAAACAATTGATTGGAAAAGGGTTTGAAATTTTGGTTGAACAAGATGCAGGTACAAAATCTTCATTTAAAGACTCTGATTTCACTTCCGTTGGTGCTGTTATAAAAAATAGAGATCAAGTTTTTAAAGAATCAACTATTTTAATAAAAATTAATCCATTTGATAGTGATGATTTAAAATTAGTAAACAAAGATCAAATTTTAATGAGTCAGTTATACTATAAATCACAACCTGAGTTAATTGAAGCAATTGCAAAAACAGGTGCTACAGCTTTTTCAATGGATGCAATGCCTCGTATTTCAAGAGCACAGGATATGGATGTTTTAAGTTCTCAAAGTAATTTAGCAGGTTATAAAGCTGTAATTACTGGAGCACATGAAATGACAAAAATATTCCCTTTAATGATGACAGCTGCAGGAACCATTATCCCATCAAGGGTATTAATTTATGGTGTTGGTGTTGCTGGTTTACAAGCAATTGCCACTGCAAAACGTTTAGGTGCAGTAGTTGAAGCTACAGATATTAGAATGGAAACCAAAGAACAAACTGAATCTTTAGGTGCAAAATTTATTTCTGTTGATAATACTGGAGAAGAATCTGAAGGTGGTTACGCAAAAGAAGCATCAGAAGATTATGCACTCAGACAAAAAGAAGCCGTAAACAAATCATTATTTCAAGCTGATTTAGTAATAACAACTGCAATGGTACCAGGACGTAAAGCTCCTGTATTAATTTCTGCTGAACAAGTTTCTCAAATGAAAAATGGTGCAATTATTATTGACTTAGCAGCTGCACAAGGTGGAAACTGCGAGCTAAGTAAAATGGGAGAAACCGTTATCACAAATGGTGTGAAAATTATTGGAACTACAATGGCACCAGAAAGTGTATCTACTAATGCTAGCGAATTGTACGCAAAAAACATGTACAATTTCTTAATGCATTTAACTGAAGAGAACCAATTTAAATGGGAATTAGAAGAAGAGATTACAGATGGAACATTAATTGTTCATGATGGTAAAATTAGAAAAAACTAAAACTGAATAAATATGAATGAATTATTAAAATTTATTAGCAATAATCTAGAATTAATATATATCCTGATTTTAGCGATATTTATTGGTGTAGAATTAATAAAAAATGTTCCATCAGTATTACACACTCCTCTAATGTCAGGAGCAAACGCTTTAAGTGGTGTTGTAATTATAGGAGCATTATTAGTAATGTTAAAAGCGGATACTCCCTTAGCTTTAGGTATGGGATTTGTTGCTGTAGTATTAGGAATTATAAATGTAGTTGGTGGTTTTGCTGTAACCGACCGTATGTTACAAATGTTTAAAAAGAAAAAATAATGAGTATAACATTAAGTATTATCTATTTAATTGCAACCGTTACTTTTGTTATCGGTTTAAAATTTCTAGGACATCCTGAAACTGCTAAAAAAGGAAATTTCATTTCAGCTACCGGTATGATTCTAGCTATTATTGGAACTTTATTTTTACACGGTTTCGAAAATGTACCTCTAATAAATTATATATTAATTGGGGCTGCACTTCTTGTAGGAACAATAATTGGCTGGTTAATAGCCATGAAAGTTGAAATGACAAAAATGCCTGAATTGGTGTCTTTATTCAATGGATTTGGTGGTGGAAGTGCCTTATTAATTGGGTTAATTGAATTCAATAAGAATGTGGGAGTAGAAGATTCTATGAAAGCATCTGCATCAATAATAACAACTATACTAGCGGCAATAATTATTGGAAGTATCACTTTCACAGGAAGTTTAATAGCTTGGGCTAAATTAAATGGTTCAATGAAAGATATAAGACTTCCAAAGTACAACCTTATTAATAATGTGATGTTTTTAGCACTTGCAGCATTCGCAACATATATTGTGCTAATGAATACCGATAGTTTTCTATTAATTACTATTTTACTAGTGGCTTCTTTAATATATGGTATTTTATTTGTAATCCCAATTGGAGGTGCAGATATGCCAGTAGTAATTTCTCTTTTAAATTCTCTAACAGGTATAGCCGCAGCTATTACTGGTGTTTTATATGGCAACATGGTAATGTTAGTTGGAGGTATCTTAGTTGGTTCAGCCGGTTTAATTTTAACTTTTGTTATGTGTAAAGCTATGAACCGCTCACTATCTGGTGTAATATTTGGTGCATTTGGTGGAGATTCTGATACAGTTGCTGCAACTGGAAAATCTGGCGGAAGTATCAAAAAAACAACTGCAAGTGATTCTGCTATTTTATTGAACTATGCAAACAAAGTTGTGATAGTACCTGGCTATGGTTTAGCAGTTGCACAAGCTCAACACGTAATTCACGAACTAGAAACTCTTTTGACAAAAAAAGGTGTTGATGTATCCTATGCTATTCACCCCGTTGCAGGTCGTATGCCAGGACACATGAACGTGTTATTAGCTGAAAGTAATGTAGATTATGATAAGCTAATTGAAATGGACGATATTAATCCACAATTTCCAAATACTGATGTGGTATTAGTTGTTGGAGCTAATGATGTTGTTAATCCAGCTGCTCATAACGATCCTGCTAGTCCTATTTATGGAATGCCAATTTTAGATGTAGAAAATGCAAAACATATTATAGTAAACAAACGTACTATGAATGCTGGTTATGCAGGTATTGAAAATGAATTATTCTTCAATACTAAAACTTCAATGCTTTTTGGAGATGCCAAGAGTGCATTAACTGAATTGGTAAGTGAACTTAAAAATATGTAATATTTAATTAAATACTATACATTAAAGAAGGGTGAAAATTAAATTTTCACCCTTCTTTTTTTTCAATTTCTAATAACTCTCATTTTTTACTACTTTTGCAAAAACTAAAAAATTAAAATGGCTCTAAAGTTAAAAGGTGATACAGAAATTAATCTTGTTCCTTCAAGTAAAGCAAAAGCGCTTAAGATAAATTTGAATAAATATATTTATGGAACATTTGCGGAAATAGGTGCTGGTCAAGAAACTGTTCGTCATTTTTTCAGGTCTGGTGGAGGTTCAGGAACTATTGCCAAAGCAATGAGTGCTTATGACAAACATTTTTCTGATGCTATTTATGGTGTTGAAGAGGATGGTCGTTATGTTACTGAAGAACGATTAAAAAAAATGCTTCATCATGAAATTGAACTTACAGAAGATAGATTAAGCAGAAAAGATCACCCTGGAAAGGTGTTTTTCTCATATGCAAACACAGTAACGACTATTGATTTTGCCAAAAAATTTAAAGGACATGGTTGGGTTGGATTAAAATTTCAATTAGATCCTTTAGAAAATTATAATGAAATTATTTTACATGTTAGATTTAAAGAAACTGACGTAAAATTACAACAGGAAACACTGGGTGTTTTAGGTGTAAACTTAATTTATGGAGCGTTTTACTTAAATAATAAGCCAAAAGAATTGTTGAAATCATTGTATGATAACTTACATGAAGTTCAACTTGAAATTGATATGATTAATTTTTCTGGACCTTGTTTTTCAGATGTTGATAACCGATTAATGAGTTTATTATTAGTTAAAAACAGAATGACTAATGCTGTAATGTTTGGACCAGATGGAAATAACCTATTACCTGCTCAACAACTATATAAGGCAAATATTTTAGCGCTGCGAGGTAGTTTTAGACCTGTAACTAAAGTAAATATGGATATGCTTAAACTTGCAGAACAACTATTTATAAATAAAAAAAAGGTTAACAAAGACAATACTAAAATTATTTTTGAGATTACATTAACCAACTTAATTTCCGAGGGAGAAATTGATGAAAGAGACTTTTTAGAAAGAGCTGAGTTACTTTGTTCTCTAGGCCAAAATGTTATGATTACCAATTATCAAGAATACTACAAGTTGGTTGAATATTTATCTGAATTCACCAAAGGAAGAATAGGTTTAGCTATGGGTGTCAACAATTTTGTACAAATTTTTGACGAAAAATATTACCGTAATTTAAGTGGAGGAATTTTAGAGGCTTTTGGTAAATTATTCTTCAAAGACCTTAAGGTTTATTTATATCCTACTAAAGATAGAAGTACTGGAGAAATTAAAACTAGTGAAAATCTAATGGTACACCCTCGTATGAAAGAATTGTATAAATTCTTTAAATACAATGGAAAAGTTGTAGACATAAAAGATTATAATTCTGAAATATTAGGCGTTTACTCGAAAACGGTTTTAGAAATGATTTCTAATAGAGAAAATGGTTGGGAAGAAATGTTACCTGATGGAATCCCTGAAATTATTAAAAAAGATCGATTATTTGGTTACACAAAATAAAATTTGAGAATTTGAAGTAATTTTTGTTTTTAAATTAAACCTTTAGTAACTTTCAAAGTCTAAGTACTAAATGAAACGTGTGAAAGACGAAGAATTATTGGTTGCTCAACTTAAAAACCCTGATACGCAAGAACAAGCATTTCGAGATTTAATGTCTTTATACAAAGAACGTTTGTATTGGCATATTCGTAAAATTGTGTTATCACATGATGATGCTGATGATGTTCTTCAAAATACCTTTATAAAAGTTTTTAAAAACATTCATTCATTTAAAGAAAATAGCAAATTGTATTCTTGGATGTACCGAATTGCTACAAATGAAGCTATTACTTTTATAAACAAAAAAGCAGCAAAACAACATATAGATATTAGTGAATTACAGCATAAAATGGCGAATGATTTACAAGAAGATACTAATTATTCAGGTGATGAAATTCAGCTTTTATTACAAAAAGCAATTTTTACATTACCACAAAAGCAACAATTAGTATTTAACATGAAATATTATGATGAAATGAAATATACTGATATTTCTGAAGTTCTTGGAACTTCAGTAGGCGCTCTAAAAGCATCCTATTTTCATGCTGTTAAAAAAATTGAAGAATTCTTAAAATCATATTAAACTATTTTAGTTATAAATAGTCAAACTAACAAATGAAAAGAAAAGATTTACATAAAATAGCTCCAAAATTAAGTGAAATTTCACTTGAAAAGGTTGGTTTTGAAATACCCGAAAATTATTTCGATTCTATTGAAGATGCTGTTATTGCTGAATTAAAATCTGAAAATCTTCTTAAAAAAGAAACTGAAAAAACATTTAAAACACCCGAAAACTACTTCAATTCAATTGAAGATATTGTACTTGCAAAATTGAAAGCAGCAGCAATTCAAAATAATACTGAATCAACAATACCCAAAAATTACTTTGATACACTAGAAGATCAAGTTTTATCTAAAATTAAAACAACACCAAAAGTAATATCCTTAAAAAGTAGATTTATTAAATTTGTAGTGCCAATTGGGATTGCGGCCTCACTCCTATTGTTTTTTGTTTTGAACAATAACTCAGCACCCCTTACATTTGAATCTTTAGCTTCTTCAGAAATTGAAACTTGGATTGATAATGGGAATATTGATATTGATGCTTTAAGTATTGCTTCAATATATCCGGAAATTGAATTAAAAAGTGATATTTATAGCTCCTCACTCTCTGATGATGAAGTTTTAGAGTATTTAAATGATGAAGATTTAGAAAATTTAATTTATGAAAATTAAAAATTAGAACATGAAAAAATTACTATTAATTTTATTTACAATACTACTTTCCACTAGTGCTGCATTTGCTCAACAGCAAATAAATAGACAAAAAATAAAAGCATTTAAAACATCATATATAACTAATGCTTTAAACCTTACACCAAAAGAAGCTGAAAAATTTTGGCCTGTTTATAATTTATATTCAGATAAAATAC
>NZ_CALAEQ010000045.1 GCF_937891065.1 uncultured Lutibacter sp.
TATTTTTCCCATTCTAAACTTGGAAATAACAACATTTTTTATTAAATTTATAAGTACTACTTTCTAAATTAATCATAAGAAGAACTAGCCCCAGATTAAAACTCTGTGTTATGATTAAGAATGTAATTATATTGGCTGAACTTTCCTTATTTTTAAATGTACTTATTACTGAATCTAAGAATCCAAATTATATCTTTTTAGGAATAATTATCCCAATTGTTTTTAGTTTATTTTCTCTCAATAAATATGCAATTAAAATAGCATTGGATAAACAATTAATTTTTACGCAATGCTAGTCTCAAAAAAATATTTCACTACTTTATTTATTGTTTTATCGGCAATAATTACTTTCATAGTACTAAGTTATTTTAAATTTAATTTTAAAAACGAGGTAACCTCATCTACCAATTTTAAGAATCTACAAAACGGCGATTTAATTTTACGTTGTGGACGCTCTACACAAAGTTTTGCTGTTTTTTTAGCTGATGCTAGTTCTGAATTTACTCATATAGGAATTATAGCTATCGAGAATAATAAGCCTTATGTAATACACGCAGTTCCGTGCAAGAACAACATTTTAAAAAAAGAGACACTATCTGAATTTATAAATCCTAAAAACACTTCAAAATTTGCTATTTATAGAAGTAATTATAACGCATTTCTTTTAGATAAAGTGGTTAAAAAAGCTAACTCGTTTTATAAAAATAAATATGAGTTTGATAATAAATATGACCTAACAACAGATTCAAAATTATATTGTACAGAACTAGTTATAAAGGCATTTAATACTTGCGGTGCTAACTTAAAAATAAATTCAAAAGAATTTAACTATATCCTCGGAAAACATAATATAATATATCCCTCAGAATTTACTAAAGCCCCATTTTTTACTAGAATAATTTAATCTAAATAAATATTAATTTAAAACTGTAATTATGAAAAATTTAAAAATTTACACAATCCTATTAATAGCAGCTGTAGCTTTTAGCTTAAACTCATGTTCAAGTGTAACTTCATCGCCTGGAGATGCCATTGTAGAAGCTTATGATTTCATGAAAAATAAACAATTTGAAAAAGCTTCAAAAATATATATTTCAGGAAAAGGCGAAAAATTTTCAGAAGCAGAAGCAAAAAAAATGGAAGGCCTTGCGGCTATGGCATTTGAGCAACATGAGAAAAAAGATGGTATTAAAAATGTTGAAATAACCGAGGAAACTATAGCTGAAGATGGAAAATCTGCAAAAGTAAAATTCACCGTTCATTTTAATAATGGGGATACAGATAATGAAAATGCAGATCTTCTAAAAATAGACGGAAAGTGGTTTATAAAAGTATAGTATGAATAAAAAAATCCCGGAATATCTTCTGGGATTTTTTAGTATATTAATTATCTAATCAATTTTTTATACTTAATACGTTTCGGCATTAAATCGCCACCAAGTCTGGTTTTTTTATTCTCCTCATAATCTGAGAAAGAACCTTCAAAGAAATACACTTGAGAATTACCTTCAAAAGCTAAAATATGCGTACAAACTCTGTCTAAAAACCATCTATCGTGACTAATTACCACTGCACAACCTGCAAAGTTCTCTAAACCTTCTTCCAATGCACGTAATGTATTTACATCCAAATCGTTTGTTGGCTCATCTAATAATAAAACGTTTCCTTCTTCACGCAATGTCATTGCTAAATGTAAACGGTTACGTTCACCTCCTGAAAGTGCACTCACTTTTTTGTTTTGTTCACTTCCAGAAAAGTTAAATCTACTTAAATAAGCTCTAGAGTTCACTTGCTTACCTCCCATTAAAACCAATTCTTGTTCATCGGCAAAATTTTGCCAAATGGTTTTTTCAGGATCAATATTTGAATGGCTTTGATCTACATAAGCTATTTTAGCAGTATCACCAACTTTAAATTCTCCTTTATCTGGAGTTTCTTCACCCATTATCATTCTAAAAATGGTAGTTTTTCCTGCTCCGTTTGGACCAATAACACCTACAATTCCAGCTTGAGGTAAATTAAAATTTAAATCTTCATACAACAATTTATCACCATATGCTTTTGAAACACCCGTAGCTTCAATTACATTGGTTCCTAAACGAGGACCATTTGGAATGTAAATTTCTAGTTTTTCATCCAACTTGTTTTGATCCTGATTCATTAACTTATCATAATTAGCTAAACGAGCTTTCGATTTTGCATGACGTCCTTTTGGTGCCATTCTCACCCATTCCAACTCACGTTCCAATGTTTTTTGACGTTTTGAAGCTGTTTTAGATTCTTGTGCTAAACGCTTCGATTTTTGATCTAACCAAGATGAATAATTTCCTTTCCAAGGAATCCCTTCACCTCTATCTAATTCTAAAATCCAACCAGCAACATTATCTAAAAAGTATCTATCGTGTGTTACTGCAATTACAGTTCCACTATATTGTTTTAAATGATGCTCCAACCAATGTACAGACTCCGCATCTAAATGGTTTGTAGGCTCATCTAATAATAATACATCAGGCTCTTGTAATAACAATCTACACAATGCTACTCTTCTTCGTTCACCTCCCGATAAGTTTTTAATAGGTGTATCACCTTCAGGAGTACGTAATGCATCCATGGCAATCTCCAATTTGGTATCTAATTCCCACGCATTTGCAGCGTCAATTTTATCTTGAAGAATAGCCTGTTGGGCCATTAACTTATCCATTTTGTCAGCATCAGAATATACTTCTTCTAAGCCAAACATATCGTTTATTTTATTGTACTCATCTAAAATTGCTACTGTTTCAGCAACACCTTCTTTAACGATATCCAAAACGGTTTTAGTTTCATCTAAATGAGGTTCTTGAGATAAAAAACCAACAGAATAGCCAGGTGCAAAAATCACATCTCCCTGATAATTTTTCTCTAATCCAGCAATAATTTTAAGCAAGGTAGATTTACCCGATCCATTTAAACCTAAAATTCCAATTTTAGCTCCATAAAAAAAGCTTAAATAAATATTTTTTAAAACTTGTTTATTTGCGTCTTGGTATGTTTTACTTACTCCAGACATTGAAAAAATAACTTTCTTATCGTCAGCCATAGTTTATTCTAATAAATGTTAATTGTTATTTGTATTTAGAAAAGTTTTATACTCTTCCTTTTAAAGCGTTAAATACCCAAGCAATAGCAAAAAACCCTATTCCTACAGAAGCAAATCCCCAACCTGCCACATCATCATATCTAAAAGCTCCAAGAGCAATAAGTGCTAATCCAACAATTATCATAATTGCCGTTGCCCAAGCCAAAACCGTATTTTTATTCATCTTACTTTATGCTTTAATGTTAATAATTTTAAAATATGCAGTTTGCAAATATCGTAAATTTTATAATGAAAACCTCAAAAACAGATTCATTAGATAATTTTATGTCAAATTCTCAACAAATTATTACGTATCATCAACTATTTATTTAAAATTTTCAACAACTCTTAATCAGAATGTATAAATCATTGCTACATTTTAAAATTAAATTTAATAATATTGCATATAAATCAACTACATATCTATTTTTAAAATGAATATCTCCAAATTAGTCTTAAAATTTATTTCTTTTTTATTTTTAAGTATTGTATTTACGAACTGCTCTATTGTTAAGCCAGTAATTGCAGAAAATCCATTTGACACCAATAATAAAAAGATATTTATTCAGACAAAAAAGGTTTATAATCTTGAATCAATGAATATTAATATATCAAATGATTTTGATGGTGCTAGGTTAAATAATGTTGAAAAAATAAACGATACTTTAATTGCTGTTTCAATATATCCTGAAAATGCACCAATAAATAACAGTGCTTATTACGCATTTAAAATTTGGTCTGAAACACATAAAAATATTTACGTTCAATTTAAATACCCAAAAGATTATGAGCATAGATATATTCCAAAATTAAAAACTGAGGCAACTGAATGGGAGTCAATTTCTAATGAAAATGTATATTTATTAGACTCAATTTACACGGTTAAATTAGCCCTCACCAAAAAACCTCTTATAGTTGCTGCACAAGAAATTATTACTTCTACCGACACTAAAAATTGGTATTCACAACTTTTATATTCAAATTCTAACTTGGCACGTTATAAAACTATTGGTAAATCTGTTTTAGGGAAACCCCTTCCAATGTTAGATTTATACATAGGAGATCCTAAAAACAAAGATATTATTGTGTTGCTTTCTCGTCAACATCCTCCAGAAATATCTGGTTTTATAGCTTTTCAAAGTTTTTTAGAAACAATTCTAAATGATTCTGAATTGTCAAAAACATTTTTTTCAAAGTATAGAGTTTTAGTATTTCCAATTGTAAATCCAGATGGTGTAGATTTAGGACATTGGAGACATAATGCCAACGGAATAGATTTAAACAGAGATTGGGGGTTTTACAGACAACCTGAAGTAAAAGCTATTACAAAAGCAATTGTAAAAGCTTCCAAAAAATCTAAAGGCAAAGTAATTTTAGGCATCGATTTTCATTCAACTCAGGAAGATTTATACTATACAAGTCATACTATCGAAGGTACAACAATTCCTCATTTTTATGATGAATGGTTTGGAGCAATTGATACCACTTTCCCAGATTACGAACCTAATGAAATTAGAGATGATAGCACACAACCTGTTTCAAAAGGTTGGTTTTTAACAACTTTTAAGGCTACAGCTGTAACCTATGAAATTGGTGATGAAACAGCTAGAGATTTTGTAAAAGAAAAAGGGAAAGTAGCAGCTATTGAAATGATGAAAATATTGAATAAAAGAGATTAAAATAACATTGGAACTTCTATAAAAAGTACTTCTGAAATAGTTTTAGCCTTTAAATTAATAGTTTTAGTTTGAGATATACCTATAGCATCACGTTTTGATAAAACTTCATTTTTAATAATAATTTCACCGTTAATAACCATCATATAAACTCCGTGATTTTCAGATTTTAATTGATAGTTAAATTCTGTATTTTCACTTAAATCAATTCTTGAAATTTGTGCATCTTGATGTATCTTAAGACTCTCATTAATTTCATTATCATCAATTGATGAAACTAACACTTGTAATTTATTATTTCTAGCTAACGCATCAAACTTTTTTTGATCATATCGAGGTGATACACCATTTTTATTAGGAAATATCCATATTTGAAACAAGTTAATTGGTTCAGAAGAAGAATTATTCATTTCAGAATGCATTAAACCCGTTCCTGCTGACATTACTTGAACTTCACCTGTTTCAATTACAATCCATTTATTACTCATAGAATCTTTGTGCTTTAAAGCACCTTCTAACGGTATGGTAATAATTTCCATATTATCATGAGGATGTGTCCCAAACCCCATTGCAGCATCAATAATATCATCATTTAAAACACGTAATGCTCCAAAATTTTCTTTTTCAGGGTTATAATAATTTGCAAAACTAAACGAAAAATTAGCTTTTAACCATCCATGATTTGCAGTTCCTCTTTCATTTGCTTTATATATTGTTGTTTTCATTTTTATCTTAATTTATCTAGAATATCATTGAGTTGTTTCGACTCCTTTTCTGAAATTTTAATCAAACAACTGTCAAATTCATTCATATTTATTTTATTTAACAATGCCAATCCATTATCATTTATTTTTACATAAACAACACGTCTATCATTTTCGCATCGTACCCGATCAATTAACCCTTTATCACATAATTTATCCATTAATCGTGTAGAATTTGGTGATTTTTGAACCATTCTATCTTTAACGGTATTTACGGTAATCGACTCTTTTGCTCCTCTTAAAATTCTTAAAATATTATACTGTTGTTCAGAAATATTAAAAGGTTTTAAAATTGAATTCCCAATATTGTCTAAATAATTGGCTGTAAACTTGATATTTAATAATGCTTTTACGCACTCATTTGGGAATGTTGAATTTATTTCTTTAGAAAATTCTGCCATCTCTAAATTGCTTGTTTAAAATCTTCAACTAATTTATTTAGGCTTAATTTCAACTCCTTATTAATCATTTCTCCATCCTTAAAATTATCAAAAAATGAAGGTACCGACATATTCCCTATTATTTTTGCTCCCATAAATGGAAATCTTCCCAAAGCAATATCTAAAACCGTTTGACCTCCTCTTGCTCCAGGTGAGGTTGCCAATAATAACACTGGTTTATCTCTCCAAACTTCCCCATTAATTCTAGAAAGCCAATCAAATGCATTTTTAAATCCCGAAGAGTAAGCACCATTATGTTCCGCAAATGAAATAATAAAACCATCTGCTTCATTAATAATGTCATTTAATTCAATTGCTCCTTTTGGACTGCCATGTTCACTTTCAAAATCAACTGAAAATAAGGGCATTTCGTAATCGTTTAAATCAACTTTTATTAAATTAATATCTGTTAATAACCCACCTGTATATTCTGCCAATATTTTATTTATCGATTTTTTGCTTGTACTTGCTCCAATAGTTATAATTTTTTTCATTTTTTAAATTGTTTTAAAGTTAAAATGTTTTCTTCCGAATATATAAGAAATAACTAATAATGTAATAGCTATAATTGCCCCCATATGATCCCCATCACTAATCATATAATGTGCAAAAAATGCCAATATAAATTCAAAAAACAGCGCGGAATAAGCCCATTCTTTAATTTTAGATTGTTTTTGAGTTAACAATACGACAACTGCCGAAACTTTTGCAACAGCCAATGGATAGATTATGTACGTTGGATAACCAAATGAAGTAAACATTCCGGTTATTTCCGAATGATTGAATACATACATTACTGCAGACATTAATAACAATGCACTTAATAAACCTGTACTAATCCAATAGATAATTTTATTTGTTTTCATTTTTTAAAGTTTAAATTCTTGGCAAATATATATAAAATAATTATATTTACCTAGGTATTTATTGTTTAGGTAAATATTCAACACTAATTAACATTGATTTCGTACTTTAGCCCTACATAAATAGCAACAATAAATGGATATTAACTTCAATAAAAACGAAGATTTTAACAAACTTCTATTAACGGAATTAAAAAAGAAACTTTTAAACGTTTATAAAGGCGGTGGAGATGCAAAGATTGAAAAACACAAATCAAAAGGAAAATTAACAGCAAGAGAACGAATTGATTATCTCTTTGATAAAAATTCTGATTCTATTGAAATTGCAGCAATAGCAGGTAACAAAATGTATGAAGAACACGGCGGTTGTCCTTCCGGTGGTGTAGTTGTTAAAATTGGATATATTAATAATAAACAGTGTATTGTAGTTGCTAATGACGCAACTGTAAAAGCTGGAGCATGGTTTCCTATTACGGCAAAAAAGAATTTAAGAGCTCAGGAAATTTCAATAGAAAATAAATTACCTATTATTTATTTAGTTGATAGCGCTGGTGTGTATTTACCAATGCAAGATGAAATTTTTCCAGACAAAGAGCATTTTGGACGCATTTTTAGAAACAATGCAGTAATGAGCAGTATGGGAATTACACAAATTTCTGCTGTTATGGGCAGTTGTGTAGCGGGTGGAGCTTACTTACCAATTATGAGTGATGAAGCAATGATTGTGGACAAAACTGGAAGTATTTTTTTAGCTGGAAGTTATTTGGTGAAAGCTGCAATTGGTGAAAGCATTGATAATGAAACTTTGGGTGGAGCAACAACTCATTGTGAAATTAGTGGAGTTACAGATTATAAGGCAATTGATGATAAAGACGCATTAGATAAAATTAGAAATATTGTTGACAAAATTGGAGATTTTGATAAAGCAGGTTATAATAGAAAAGAATCTATGCTACCAATTGAAAACCCAAAAGATATCTTTGGAATATTGCCTGCTTCAAGAAGTGAGCAATACGATATGCACGAAATTATTAAACGCATTGTTGATAATTCAGAAATTGAAGAGTACAAAAAAGACTATGGTAAAACTATTATTTGCGGCTATGCACGTATAGATGGTTGGGCAGTTGGGATTGTTGCCAACCAACGTAAAGTTGTGAAAAACGCAAAAAAAGAAATGCAATTTGGAGGTGTAATCTATTCAGATTCAGCAGATAAAGCAACTAGATTTATCGCGAACTGTAACCAAAAAAAGATTCCGTTAGTATTTTTGCAAGATGTAACTGGCTTTATGGTTGGTAGTAAAAGTGAGCATGGAGGCATTATAAAAGATGGTGCTAAAATGGTTAATGCGGTAAGTAATTCTGTAGTTCCTAAATTTACAATTATTATAGGGAATTCATACGGCGCAGGAAATTACGCTATGTGCGGAAAAGCATACGACCCTCGTTTAATTGTAGCTTGGCCTTCGGCTCGTTTAGCAGTTATGGGTGGAGAACAAGCTGCCAAAGTTTTACTTCAAATTGAAACTGCTTCACTAAAGAAAAAAGGTGAGAAAATTACTTCAGAAAAAGAACAAGAAATTTTAGAGTCGATTAAAAAACGGTACGATGCACAAACATCTCCATATTATGCAGCAGCACGTATTTGGACTGATGCTGTTATTAACCCGTTAGATACTAGAAAATGGGTTTCCATGGGTATTGAAGCAGCGAACCACGCTCCTATTGAAAAACAATTTAATTTAGGTATAATTCAAGTGTAAAACAATTGTAAAAACAGTTAGTAATAATTATATTTGCAACACTTAAAATAAGATTTAAATTATGGGAAGAGCCTTTGAACTTAGAAAAGGAAGAAAAATGAAACGTTGGTCAGCAATGGCAAAAATTTTTACTAGAATTGGTAAAGATATTGTAATGGCTATTAACGATGGAGGTGGAAATCCTGATACAAACTCACGTTTAAGAGCTGTAATGCAAAATGCAAAGGCAGCAAATATGCCAAAAGAAAATGTTGAACGTGCCATTAAAAAAGCTGCTGACAAGGACACCAGTCATTATAAAGAAGTTTTATTTGAAGGATATGCTCCTCACGGTATTGCAATTATTGTAGAAACTGCCACGGATAATAACAATAGAACTGTTGCTAATGTTAGAGCTGCATTTAATAAATGTGACGGAAACTTAGGCACTTCTGGTTCTGTAGTTTTTATGTTTGATCGTACATGTACTTTTACATTAAAAAAAGAAGATATTACAACTGAATTAGAAGATTTAGAGTTAGAATTACTTGATTACGAAGTAGAAGAAGTATTTGATGATGAAGATGGGATTATTATTTATGCACCTTTTGAGCAATTTGGAGCTCTTCAAAGTTATTTTGAAGAAAATAATATAGAAATTTTATCTTCTGCTTTTGAAAGAATTCCAACAACTATTTCTAAGCTTAACGAAGAACAACAAGCAGATGTTGAAAAATTGTTAGAAAAACTTGAAGACGATGATGATGTACAAAATGTATACCATTCAATGGAACTATAATTTATGTTTTTAGCTGGTAAAAAAAATTTCATTTTGAAAAGTGAAACTTCAAATGAAGTAACTTGCCCAAAATGTAATACTCAAAATTCCACAAAAGTATCTATTATTGGAGTTTACAAGCACTTAGTTCAAATTCCTTTTTTGTCTGGAGGGAAATCTGGTGAATCAATTTGTATTTCGTGCAATCAAAAATTTACGTTAAAAAATATGCCTGCATCTATAAAACTGGCATATTTTGAATTAAAAGAAACTGTAAAAACTCCTATTTGGTTTTTTAGTGGTTTAATTGTTGTTAAAGTATTGGTGCTTGTTAAAATTTTCAGCAGGTATTTCTAATAATAGCTGTTTTATTTTGAATGTCGGGTAAATGTCGTCTAAAAGTAGTTGCTAATTAGTACCTTTATAAAATACCTTTGACCTATTAAAACAACAATTATTATGACTATAGGTGAAAAAATAAAATCGATACGAGTTCAAAAAGGATTAACACAAGAAATTCTTGCTGAAAAAACCAATATTAGCACAAGAACTATTCAACGAATTGAAAATAATGAAGTTGATCCACGATCTTATACTTTAGAAAAAATTGCGGAAGCGTTAGATATAAATTTCAATGAAATTTCTTCTTTTCAATATGAACATACTAAAAAAGAAGATACTACATTATTAGCGTTAATTCATTTAAGCGGATTTTTCATACTCCTTTTACCTCCCATTTTAATTTGGCTTTGGAAAAAAGATGAAATAAAAGATATAGATAAACACGCTAAAGATGTTATTAATTTTCAGCTTACAATGTGGATTTATCTTTTTATTGGAGCTCTTTTACTCATTGTAATTATAGGCCTACCAATATTAATGTTTTTAGGAATATTCAGTTCAATTATTATTGTTTTGAACAGTATTAAAGTTCTTAATAAGCAACCTTACAAATACCCATTTACAAAACAATTTTTAAAGTAACTTTAAAGTTTCAGTTCTGTGAATCTTATTTGTTGGTGTTTCTACAAATTGTTCAATAAAATAAATTTCTTTAGGAATTTCAAAACGAGTTACTAATTTTAAGTTTTTAATGTTCCATAAAATTTCATCGCTTGAAACTGTATCGCTACTACTTTCAATTACTAAAATCAATTTTTCACCTAATAGTTCATCTGTAATTCCAGCAACAAAAAACCGTTGATGAATTATTTTTGAGAATTTTTCTTCAATTTGTTCAGGAATCAATTTAATTCCGCCTGAATTAATAATGGTATCAAATCTACCCAACCATTTAAATTCTTTTAAAGAAATAAGTTCAACTAAATCATTTGTAATTACTAATTCGTTCGACACCTTTGGTGCATCAATCACTAAACAATCTCTATTATCTTTTGAAATTGTAATGTTTGGTAATATTTTATAGTGAGATTTCTCGTCTGCATTCGAAATGACAGAATTAAAATTATTTAATTTTTTAACTGCAATATGCGTTATGGTTTCTGTCATCCCATAAGTTGCGAATACCTCAGTATCAATATTTTGAATTTTATTCAACAATTCATTTGAAACAACTCCACCTCCAACAATCAGCTTTTTTATGAAATTAATTTGAGAAATTGAATTAAACAACTGTAAAGGAACCATTGCAGAAAAATCATATTGTTTATTGATATTCTTTAATGGATTTGAATTTGGCTGAACAACATCTAAATTCCAACCTAAAGTTAATGCTCTTACAAACATCATTTTACCTGCAATAAAATTAGGAGACATACACAATAGTGCCGTAGTATTTTCTGGTAAATTAAAATAAGTGCCTGTTGCCAATGCACTATTAATCATATGTTTTTTTTGAAGTTGAATTAGCTTTGGCTTCCCTGTTGAACCTGAAGTTTTCACCTGAACAAAATTCTCTTCATTAAACCATTGTTTCAAAAAGATTTGTACTTCAGAAGAAATTTCAAATGAAAAATCAATTAATTCTTCTTTCGAACTAAATGACCTTCCCTGTAATTTAAAATTTATATGAAATGAACTATCAGCTTTCATCTTTCAACTAATTTATGCTATAAATTCTTCTTCTTTCAATTCAATAGGTTTATGTATCGTTCCCATTAACTTTTCTTGCCAGTTTGTCCATCCATACTTTTTTGAAAAAATAAATAAAACCAGTGGATATAAAATTAAAACCGGTACAAACATTTCCCAACCAACTGATGGTTCAGAAGTATCAATTAATAAAGCATCAGTTTGAAAAACAGTCCAGTTTGCAGTCACTAAAACCGCAGCTATAATATTATTTGCGGCATGAAAGCCTAACGCTAATTCTGTTCCTTCATCCATTAAAGTGAAAATTCCTAAAACCAAACCAGTTCCTATATAATAAACCATACTAATCCACCCCAATTTTTCAACTTCGGGATTTAAGCCATGTAATAATCCGAAAATAACAGAAGTTAAAAGTAATGCTACAAATGATTTTTTAAACCAAGTTCCAAAACCTTGCATTAAATAACCTCTAAACAACAATTCTTCCATACTAGTTTGTATTGGTAAAAATAAGAACGAGATCAGTACTAAGAAAAAGAATGGCAAGGGTTTAAAATTCCAGACATAATCTTCTGGAGACATATAGTAACCAACAGCAATCATTACAATTCCAATTAATGCCCATATTGAAAAAGCGAAAAATATACGTTTCCAATCAATTGTATCACGACTTGTAATTAGCGTTACAATTTTCCTTTTATGTATTTTTATGACTCCAAAAAACAATGAAAGTAAGCCTGCCAAAAAGGTTATAATAATTAATAATAAATATAAATTAGAATCAATTCCAAGTGTTGCAAAACTATGATTTGCAGAAGTTATAAACTCATTCATATCACCCGCATAGTAAAATGCAGTTCCAATTAATGGTATTACGCCAATAAACTGCCAACCAAAAAATAATATAATTAAAGTAACGAAATATGCCCACCACTCATTATTTCCTTTGTATGCTTGTTGTATAAATTTCATATATTATGTTTTGATTTTTTGAAACAACACTTCGACAAGCTCAGTGTGACATTATTTATAGTAAATTAAAATTCCAACTTTTTGTGTTATTATAATGCAAATGTCCTTTATTAACTTCTAACGGACATTCAAAATTGTTGGTAAATAAACTTCCTGTTCCCAAACCTTGAGGCATTTTAGAATTTAAAGAATAGGTCCATTGCGCAATTGCATTTAAACCAATATTACTTTCTAATGCTGATGTTACCCACCAACCAATTTTTTGCTTATCAGCTATTTGAATCCATTCTTCACTCCCTTTAAATCCACCAACCAAACTAGGTTTTAGAATTATATATTGGGGATTAATTATTTGTAGTAATTTTTCCTTTTTTGTTACATTAAAAACACCAATTAATTCCTCATCTAATGCAATTGGAATTGGAGTTTTTGAACATAAATTAGCCATTTCATTTAACTGACCTTGTTTAATGGGTTGTTCTATAGAATGAATTTCAAACTCTGATAAAATTTTTAATTTCTCTAAAGCTTCAGAAGGTTGAAACGCTCCGTTAGCATCAACTCTCAATTCAATTTCTTCGGAAGAAAAATCTTTTCTAATACTTTTTAATAACGAAATCTCAGTATTAAAATCTATTGCTCCAATTTTCATTTTTAAAACCGAAAACCCTGAAACTAATTTCTCTTTAATTTGTTGCTTCATAAAAGCCTCACTACCCATCCAAATTAATCCGTTAATGTTTATTGAATCTTTAGATTGTGTAAATTTTGAAGGAAATAATTCATAAGAATTTTTGCTTTCCAAAGATAAAAAACCTTGCTCTAACCCAAATTGAATAGAAGGAAATTCTGTTAATTCACTTAATAAGTGTTCTAAGTTTTTATTAATATTATCACAAACCCACTGTAATTTTTCTTCAAAATCTGGTCTGTCATCAATGCTTAAACCTCTAAAAATTGAACACTCACCAATTCCAATATTATTGCCATCAATAAGTTTCAAAAAATAGGTTTCTTTAGTTCGCAATATACCTCGAGAAGTACCACTAGCTTGTTTAAAATTTAAAATGTATTTTTTAAATATTGCTTTCATCCTTTAATAAAGTTTGAAAGATACAACTATTTGAAAATTTATTTTATCTTACAACTTAATAATATAATTTCAATGGAGATTCCTCAAATACCAAACATTATTTTATATGCAATTCCTTTTTTTGCAGCTACAGTGCTAATTGAAGGCGTTATTATTTATAACAAAAGTCCGAAAGCATATAATTTAAAAGATACTCTTGCTTCATTAGCGATGGGAATTGGAAGTGTCCTAATTGAATTGATTAGTAAATTAATCGTGGTTTTTGTAATTACATTGTTATACGATAATTTTAGATTTACTACAATACCTTTTGTTTGGTGGGCTTGGATACTTGTTCTAGTTGGGCAAGACTTTTTTTATTACTGGTTTCATAGAATAAGTCATGAAAATCGTTTTTTTTGGGCTTCACATATCGTTCATCACTCATCTCAAAAATATAATTTAAGTACAGCTCTAAGACAAACTTGGACTGGTGGCTTTTTTAGCTTTTTATTCTATTTGGCTTTACCATTACTAGGATTTCATCCGATAATGATTTTCACTCAAATGAGTATTAGCTTATTATATCAGTATTGGATTCATACAGAATTGATACATAAAATGCCACGTTGGTTTGAAGCTATTTTTAATACGCCATCACATCATAGAGTTCATCATGGGTCAAACCCTATATATTTAGATAGAAATCATGCGGGTATTTTTATTATTTGGGATAAAATATTTGGTACATTTCAAGCTGAATTAAACGAAGAAAAAGTTATTTATGGGTTAACAGCTAACATACAAACATTTAATCCTCTAACAATTTCTTTTCATGAGTGGTTTGCATTATTTAAAGATGCTTTCACCTCTAAAACTTCATTTAAAAATAAGTTAAGATATTTCTTTAAACCGCCTGGATGGAAACATGATGGCACAGGTTTACAATCTGAAGATTTGAGAATTGAATGGCTTCAATCACACCAAAAAAAATCTGATATAAAAAAAGAGAGAGGTTAAAACCTCTCTCTTTTTTTATATTTATTTTACAGACTAAAAGAAATCTGCTTTATAACTGCCATTATGAGGTTGATAATCTCCTGTTATTATTCGAATCATATCAATTATCCACCAAATTCCAAGACCTCCTAAAGTAAGTATAAAAAGTACATTAATATACCAAGGATTACCTAAATACCATTTATGACCTGCCAAACCACCTAGAAAAATACCTAATAACAAAGCAATACCTTGACTTTTTTCTGATCCAGCAGCAGCTGGAGAAACTAATATTTCAGTAACTGATTCATTACTGATTTCTGAAGTTGTATCAATCACAGCGACTCTTTTCACAGGAAAAGAAGCATAGCTAAAACTTGTGACCAATAATAAAAATACCATTGATAAAATAATTTTTAATTTCATAACATAAAAGTTTAAGTTTGTAATCAAATCTAATCAAAAAATGCTCAAAAAAGGAAGTTGTTTTATAATTATTTTCACCTTTTTAGTTAATAGTGGTTTAATTTATGGACAAATAGAACAAGAATACCTTGGTGTTATTAAATTAAATGATTCATCCTTTATCTCTTATAGAATAAACTTGCTAGAAAATAATAATTTAATTTCTGGTTATTCAATTACTGATATTGGTGGAAATCACGAAACAAAATCTAATATAACTGGCTCTTACAGTAGTAAAAATAATACTTTTTCATTTAAGGAAGTTGGAATTATTTATACTAAATCTCAAATAGATGATTATGATTTTTGCTACATTCATTTTAATGGAAAAATGAACAATGTAAATTCTAATAAAAATATAGAAGGCGACTTTGAAGGACGTTATAATGATGGAAGCACATGTATAAATGGAGAAATTAAACTTAAGAATATCATTAAAATAGAAAAGAAAGCTGTAAAAATTGATAAACTAATTCAAAAATCTAAATCAATAGATAAGGATATAAAATCTAGTGTAAGTGTTGTTCAAACCTTAGATTCCTTAAAAATGAACATCTTAAAACCTGATCAAAATTTGACTATGTTCTCATCTTCCTCTGCACTTAAATTATCTATTTTTGATGCTGGAAAAGTTGATGGAGATAAAATAAATATTTATGTGAATGATACAATTTTTCTAAAAAACTATATCGTCAGTAAAAAAACGAAAAACCTTATAATTCCATTAAATTCAAAAAAAACATCTATCAAGGTAATTGCTTTAAATGTTGGAAGTATTTCGCCAAATACTGCAAAAATTGAAATTACTGATCAAAAAAATACTATTAATACATTAACACGTTTAAAAACAGGTGAAAAAACTTTATTAACTATTATAAAAAATAATTAATTCTTTTTCCATCGTTCTAATTTTGGAATTCCTTTAGAGAAATAACCAGCAAATAACTTCATAAAACCGCCCATTTCTCTTATTTTTTCTTTTACAAAAGCTTGCATTTCTTCTGCGGTTATATCTGGTTGTAAAAATTTACCATCTTCATAACAGTAGCTGCAATACATATTACTTGGCAGGCCATCAGCATTTTTACCTCCGCCAACTCCTTTTGGGTCTTTATTTAATGGCATTGCACAACTTTGACAATTTTTATATTTTTTCATATGTTTATAGTTATTGTTATTTCCCTTTTTTCACTATATATATACCTCCTCCAAATAGAATTACTGCCAATCCTAAATAAATATAACCTTCTTCTTTGCCTGATTTATCAGACACATCTATATTTAGATCTAATAATTTAACTGATACTGAACTTTCACTTATTTTATTAATTCCAGTATAGCCTAAAAATAAGCTTACTATAATTAATACAATTCCTATAATTTTATTTGTATTCATTTTTAATATTTTTTTTTCTAAAAAAAATTTAACTTATTTGAACCTGAAAAACCCCAAATAACTTTGGATCCATTTTTATATTTTTCTACTATTGAATTAGCAAAAGAAGCAGATTTAAATGGTTTTAGTAAGTAATGAAAAGCTTGTTATAATTTTAAATTATCTCCAACGGGTAATAAATATAATTCTTTTTTAGCCTTTGCAAATTTATCAAAAGCTTCAATATGATTAATTTTTATATAATCAAAAGTATCAAAATGATAGCCTAAAACTTTATTACAATTTAAAAATGCACTTGCTTTAATTGCTTCTTCTACTCCCATTGTAAAATTATCTCCAACTGGTAAAACTGCTAAATCAAGTTCCCCAATAATTTCAGGAATTAATTTCATATCATATGTTAAAGCGGTATCCCCAGCAATGTATATTCTATGATGACTTGTTTCTATCACAAATCCTCCTGGTTGCCCACCATAAGTTCCGTCAGGGAATGAACTAGAATGAATTGCATTTGTATAGTGTACAGTCCCAAAATCAAAGGTCCATTTTCCTCCATGATTCATAGGATGACCATCAATCCCTAAATTGCCAAAATAAGATACAATTTCATAATTAGAAATTACTTTTGCTCCAGTACGTTTTGCTATTGCTTCAACATCTAAAATATGATCTTGATGTGCATGTGTTACTAAAATATAATCTGCTTGAAGTGTATTTATATCTATTTCTTTTGCTAATTCATTTCCAGAAATAAAAGGATCTATTAATAAAGTTTTGTCTTTTGTTTCAATACTAATACATGCGTGCCCTAAATAAGTTATTTTCATATTTGTTATATTTTAGTTGGTTTACTGCAATTTACTAAAATTAATTCAAAAAAAAACCACGAAAAATTAATTTTCGTGGTTAACAAACAAATAAAAAATTGAATAAAAAACTAAAATTTATATTTAATATAAGTGGTAAAATTTCTACCTGGTTCATAAATTTTTCCAGAGAGGATATCAGAGTTGCTATAGGAGAAATTTAAGTGCTCATAGTACGTTTTATCAAATATATTTAACAATGCTGCACCAATTGAAAGCCCTTTATATGGCTCAAATCCAACACGTAAATCTAAAGTTCCAAATCCTGGAGTTTCTTGTTCCATATAGGAAGCTGCAATTCTACTTTGACTAGCTACTAAACGTGAACTTAAAGCAATCCAAAAATTATCTTCTTCATATTTCGCTCCTAAATTTGCCATAAATGGAGGAATATGAGCTAATGGTTCATTAAAATCTTTATTTTCTGCTTGTGTATAAGAAACATCTGAAGTGAATGTTAATTTATCTGTTGCTTTGTAATTAAAAGTGAATTCAACACCTGTTTGTGAAGCTTTGTCAATATTAATAAATTGCTTAGCAACTATTGGAGGTGTGGTAGGCATAAATTTTCTTGGAATATCTTCATTTACAACAGGCAGAATATAATCAGTTAAGAATGAATAAAAAACACTTGCACCAACCTCAATTGAATTAAAATTTTTAACAAAAGATAACTCTATTTGAGTATTTACCTCCGGTTTTAAATTTGGATTCCCTACATATTCATATGGATCTACACCAACATTAAAGTGATTTATATAGCGCTCAATCATTGAAGCTGTTCTAACTCCTCTTCCTAATGCTAATTGCGTTTGAAATCCATCCTTTTGATATTTAGCCGATACATTTGCACTTACATTAACTTCAGTTTTATCAGCAATTTCACCACCATATAAAGCTACAAAATCATCAGCTGGATCATCAATTGCAGTTGAAATAAAATCGGATCTAATACCTGTTGTTAAAGTAGTATAATCAGATATATTAAATTTCCCTTCAGCAAAAACACCTATATCATTTAAACTGGCATCTTGCCAAATTTTATCAGTAAAAGTTTTTGGAGTTGGTAAAGGCATTCCGTTCATTACTTTTACAATTCTAGTTCTATTTCCTTCTCTACCAATTAAATTAGCATCAATTCCTGTGAAAATTTTTGAATTATCAGAAGGTCTTAATACCAATTCTGCTTTACCACCATAAGTCCAAACTTCTACTGGAGAACTTGAATCTGTCATTTTAAAATTTGGTCTTCCCTCATTAGTCATTAAATGATCTACATAAGAGTGAAAAACTTTCGTTGAAAAACTTTCAACTTTTTCTGATATTTCTTTCCACTTATAATCAAAACCTATTAAAAAACTATCATCATAAGGTGAATCCATTGGTAAACCTGCATGTTTAATATCTCTTCCAAAAGATTGTCTCCAACTTAACTGTAATCGCTGATTTTCCGTTGGATTTAACCCTACTTTTAATGAATAATCTGTAGTTTTAAATGATGAAGGAACTTCAGTTCCATTTCCATCTTTATAATCTCCAAAATCTCTGTAAGAACCATTAAAAAGAATGTCAAATTTATTATTCACATATAACATTGAAGCTCCTGTAACAAAATTATCACCATTTGTTTCATATCCACCTTCAACACTTCCGTGAAATCCTAATTGACCTTTTGTTGGATTTTTTGAAACTAAATTAATAATTCCTCCAAAATTTTGTCCAAAACGAACAGTAAACGGTCCTTTTACAATTTCAATTTTCTCAATTTCTTCAGGAATCATGTGTGTTGTAATTGGATCCATTCTATTTGGACAAGCATTCAACACTTTCATACCTCCATCATATTGAATGTTTAATTGCTCATATTTAAATGAACGAAACACAGGTTCTGAAGCATATCCTCCTTTCTTTGTAATTCCAAAACCCTTAATATCTTTAAATAAATGCCCAACACTTCGTGGTTGACTTATTCTTTTTGAAGCATCATTAATTACAATTGATTGTGAAATATCTTGCAATGGATTTGCCGATACAATTATTTCATTAAGCTCAATTTGTGATAACTGTAATTTTATAATTAGTGGATTTTGAACTTCAGCAATAATTGTATTATAACTTATGTGTGAAATTTCTATTTTATCACCTTCGTTAGCTTCTATAACGAATTCTCCTTTTTCATTTGAAACTGAAAAAAGGTTGTTTTTCAAAACTTTGATTGTGGCATTTTCTATGGGATCATTTGACTTTTCATCAATAATTTTTCCACTTACTTTTACTGATTGAGCAAACGAAACTGTAGCAATTAGCAATACTAAACAAATTAGTAGTATATATTTTTTCATTTTGATTATATTCTATTTTTATTATGAATCCTTTGTTGTAACAACATGAGATTTTGTTACAAATACATAAACCTATTATTTTAAATAAGTTTAATACTATTACTTTTTATATATCTCTGCGAATATCTACATACAATAATTAGACACGCATTTTTATACAATACTATTTTAGTATTGTATATCGTATAAAAAAGTAATACTATATTAAGAATTTAATTGAGGTGGCTTTAATAAGGAATTATAATAAGTTTGTGTAGTGTTTTTATGAACAAAAAATTGTTCAAGGCGTAATTCTTTAAGGTCTTTTAATTGAAATGCATATTGATCTAATGGTGAAACTGGATATTTATCAAAATCAATTTGAGGTACAGTAGACTTATGCTCATGATTATTATGGTTAGCTTTTTTAATTTGTTTATCCAAATAACATTTCCCATTGCATTCTAAATAAGGTTTGTCTTTATTTTCACAAAGTACGGTTGCTATGTAATCATAATTGGCATGATACTCTATAATTGGAATCAACGGTCTAACCATTGCCAATAAATAGAGTAAATAAAAAAATATACCTAAAAATTGATTTTTCATTAACCACTTAATATTAAAAGATAAAAATATCCTTTATTTTTGATTTATATACAATTTTATCAAAATTATTTGGACAAAATTAAACCAATTCCAAATAAAAGAGAAAATAAAAAAGTACTTAAAGCTAATTTTTTTAATTCAGGATCTAAGAGTTTTGGTATTTTATTTTTATAAACAATTATAAAATGCCTATAAATAGGAATATATGCTATTATAAATAAAAACTGAACTGGTGATTTATAATGAACCATAGAATACAATAATGCAAACAAAAATGATGAAGTTAGTAAATAATAGTGATAATATTTAGCTAATTCACTTCCGATTTTTACCACTAAAGTTCTTTTACCTGATTTAATATCAGAATCCATATCTCTCATATTATTCAAATTCAAAACACCAATACTTAAAAATCCAACTGAAAAGGCGGGTAAAAAGATAGAATAATTTAATTGTTTTGTGTATAAATAATAACTCCCACAAACACTTAAAAGCCCAAAAAACAAGAATACAAATAAATCTCCAAAACCACTATAGCCATAGGCCTTTTTACCCATAGTGTATTTTATAGCAGCTGCTATGCTAATTACTCCTAGTATAAAGAAAATAAATAAATTTTTGAAATCATCTTTACCAAAAGATATATATATAAGTAGTAATGCCAAAATTAGGGTTAAACCTATTGAAATTTTAATTGCAGTTAACATTTGTTTTGGAGTGATAGCACCACTTTGAATTGCCCTTGCGGGTCCAACTCTTTCATTATTGTCTGTACCTTTTACGCCATCTCCATAGTCATTTGCAAAGTTTGATATAATTTGAAACCCAACAGTTGTTAATAACGCTAATACACAAACTAACCAATTAAAAAAACCTTGTGAAGCAGCAATAAAACTTCCTATAATAATTCCTGACACAGAAAGTGGTAAAGTTCTTAAACGTGCAGCTTCAATATAATTTTTAATCATGAATTTAAATAAAATGGCCTAAAAAAGATTATAGTTTATTAGCATTTGCAATAAGCTCAGCAATATCTAATACTTCAATCGTATCTTCTTTGTTGGTGATTTTAACCCCATCGGTCATCATTGTATTACAAAATGGACAACCAGTTGCAATAATATCAGGCTTCACTTCAATAGCTTGCTCTGTACGTTCAACATTAATTTCTTTTGTACCTTTTTCTGCATCTTTAAACATTTGAGCACCACCAGCTCCACAACATAAACCATTTGATTTACAATGTTTCATTTCAACCAATTCAGCATCTAGTTGCTTAATTAGCTCTCTAGGAGCTTCATAAATATCATTAGAACGACCTAAATAACAAGGGTCATGAAATGTAATTTTCTTTCCATTAAATTCACCACCTTCAATAGTAATTCTACCTTCATCTACCAACGATTTTAACAATTCCGTATGATGCATCACTTCATAAACACCACCTAATTCTGGGTACTCATTTTTTAGTGTATTGAAACAATGCGGGCAAGCAGTTACAATTTTTTTAACTTCGTAAGCATTTAATATTTCAATATTTGTCATTGCCTGCATTTGAAACAAAAACTCGTTACCTGCTCTCTTTGCTGGATCACCAGAACAGCTTTCTTCAGTTCCTAAAACAGCAAAATCAACATTTGCTTTATTTAAGATTTTAACAAATGCTTTAGTAATTTTTTTAGCTCTGTCATCAAAGCTTCCTGCACAACCTACCCAAAATAATACTTCAGGTTGTTTTCCTTGTGCCATCATTTCTGCCATTGTTGGTACGTTCATTCTAAAAAATATTTTAGTTATTTTATTCGTCTTTCCAATTTAATCTATCCATTTGATTGTACTGCCAAGGAGCTCCATTGTTTTCAATATTTGTCATCATCATATTTAATTCTTGCGGTGCAGCTGATTGTTCCATCACTAAATATCTTCGCATATCAATAATAATTGATAATGGATCAATGTTTACAGGACATTCTTCAACACAAGCATTGCAACTTGTACATGCCCACAATTCTTCAGGTGATATATAATCATTTAATAACTGCTTACCATCATCTACTAATTCTCCATTTTTACTGATGTTTTCCCCTACTTCTTCTAATCTGTCACGAGTTTTCATCATAATAGCACGGGGAGATAATTCTTTTCCCGTTTGATTTGCAGGACATGCCGAAGTGCATCGCCCACACTCTGTACACGTATAAGCATTCATTAACTGAACCCAATTTAAATCTGTAACATCACTTGCTCCAAATTTTCCAGGAACTTGGTTTTCAGCACCTTCTGGTACAGCAGCAAACGGATCTATATTAGGATCCATCATTAATTTCACTTCATTTGTAACAGCTTCTAAATTATTAAATTTTCCTTTAGCATTTAAATTTGCATAAAAAGTGTTTGGGAAAGCCAATAAAATATGAAGATGCTTAGAATAGTATAAATAGTTCAAAAACACCAAAATACCAGTGATATGAATCCACCAAGCGGAACGCTCAATAATATGCAAGCTTTCAGGTGCAAAACTATTAAAAAGTGGTGATAGAAATTGACTTATAAGGTTTCCGGAATTCATATCTTGAAAATGAACATCTGTAGCATTCATCAGTAAGAATAATGACATTAATACCATTTCAAAATACAAAATGTAAAGTGCATCATTTTTTGGGAATCCTTTCATTTCTTTATTCCAAAAACGAGGAATTCTAATAACCATTCTTCGAATCCAGAAAATAATTACAGTGATAAGTACTAGAAATGCAATTAATTCAAATGAACCTATTAAAAAATTATAAAAACCACCTAAAAAAGATAAAACTCTATGAGTTCCAAAAAGTCCATCTATTATTATTTCAATAACTTCAATATTTACAATAATAAAACCTGCATAAACAATAATATGTAAAACTCCTGCTATCGGCTTTTTCACCATTTTTGATTGACCTATAGCAACCATTGCCATATTTTTCCATCGAGCCTTCTTGTTATCTGATCTGTCAATATCTTTTCCTAGCTTAATGTTTCTAGTTAGTTTATTAATATTTTTTACAAAAAAACCAATTCCTAGAACTAATAGAATTGCAAATGCTATATTGTCAAGATAATCCATACATTTTGTTTATTGGTGACTCAATTTTTTATTTTATCTATAATTTTATTCTTTAATTTCTTCTTCAAGTTTATATCCTTTATCTTTTTTACCAAAAAGTGAAAAATGGACAAAACGCTTAGGATTTAATTTCATTTCACGTAATAACTCTTCTAATTCTTTTGACGAATTTGTTAAATTATTATACATTTCTTCATCGTTTAAAAGCTTCCCTAAAGTTCCTTCTCCTGCTTCAACACCCGCTAAAATTTTGTTTAAATTAATAATGGTAGTTTCTAGGTTTTTAACTGTCATTCCTAAGTTAGCATTTACCAATGTATCTGAAAGCTTAGCTAAATTAGCAGTCATTAATTCAGCGTTAGCTAAGGTGTTTCCTAACTTTTCTTCATTATTTTTAACCAATTTATCTACAGATTCAGAAATATTTTTAAAATTTATCATGGCTTCATTTAACTGCTCAATGCTAGATTTTAAATTATTTCTACTTTTAGTATTTAAAACATCTGTTAAACCAGTCATTAATGAATCTACACTCACAATTACGTTTTCAACTTTTGCTTGTAATGGATTTAATTTTTCAGTTACAGAAGAAAATATATCTGATTCTATTTGACCTAGTAAAAAATCACCTGGCTTTGCCATTTCTCCTTCATATGAGGGAACAATAGCTAAAGACTTTCCTCCCATTAAGCTAGCACTGTATATTTTGGCTATACTATTTTTTGAAAACTCAAAATCCGTTTCAACACTAAATTCAACAATTAACTGTCCTCTTTTCTCAGGGTCGCTATTGAAATCAATTCTAACAACTTTACCAACGCCAACACCATTAATTGTGACAACACTTGTTGTGCTTAATCCTTGAACATTATTATAGGCTGTTAAATATGTTTTTGAAGGGGCATCAAATAAATTAAGACCTTTCAAAAAATTAAAACCCCATATAAATAAGGCAATAACCGTAACCGCAACAATACCTGTTTTTACTTCTCTTGTAATTTTCAAAATAATACTATTTATAAGAGCAATATTACTAATTATTTACGCAAAATTGCTATGATTTTTTTAAAACATCATCTATAGATATATTCTTTCCATTTTTAAACGCTACTATAAAAGCTGAACTATATCCTTTTGATTTTGCCGATTTTTGAAATTCTATTATCTCTGAATAACTTGATGTTTCCCCAAAATAATATCTATAAATATTTCCAGCTTTAACCCGTTCAACATTTTTTAAGCCATTAAAATTATAGGAGTACGTTTCTAATTTTCTAGCACCTGCAGCTATTTGAACTTTAAATTGAATATTTTTGTGAATATTTTCCTCATTATCAGAAGTACTTGATTTTGGTTTATTATCAGCTACTACTTCAATCACAGAAGATTGTTTACTAGATTTTTCTGAGTTATTTTTAACAACATCATTATTTACAACTGTATTTAAAGTAAGTTGTTTCATATATTTAATAATATCGCTATAAATTGATTTTGAAAATTTTTGCTGACCAACTTTAGAATTTAAGAAAGGCCCTTCAACTTTATTTGATAGAAAACCTGTTTCAATTAAAACACTTGGCATATATGTTTGATGCAAAACTACAAAGCCAGCTTGTTTCACACCTCTATCTTTTCGTTTTAAATCTTCAGTAAAACCCTTTTGAATAATACTTGCTAACTGAATACTTTGATCTAAATATTCTTCTTGCATTAATGTTAGTCCAATAACAGACTCTGGTGAATTAGGATCAAAACCCTTATAATTTGTTTTGTAATTATCTTCCAATAAAATTACTGAATTCTCTGCTTTTGCAACTTCAAAATTTTGACGGTTTGCGTGAGTTCCTAATACCCATGTTTCTGAGCCATAGGCTTGTGAATTGTGAGCATTACAATGTATGGAGACAAACAAATCTGCATCTGCTTTATTTGCAATTCTTCCACGTTCCCATAAATCAACAAAAACATCAGTTTTTCTAGTGTAAACCACTTTTACATTAGGCTGTTTTTCCAATAATTCACCTACTTGCAATACAATTTCAAGTGCAATTTCTTTTTCCTTACTATTTTTATACCCAATTTTACCTGGATCTTTACCTCCATGACCTGCATCTAAAACAACAATAAAATCTTTTTTTTGAGCAAAAACTGAATAACTGTTTGAAAGAAACGCGACTAAAAATACGAAAATGTAACTTAATTTCGTTGTATCTTTAATTTTGGGAAAGAGTTGTGAGTTCATCAATTATTTTAATTATTTTTGCCGTTTGTTATTTGTGTGTTTCAAATATTAAGCCATACATTTACAACATCAATTAAGTGGTTGATTTATTAATAAGCTAATGTAAAAAAAGTTATGTTATCAGCACAATTTAAAAGGATTTTTTATAAAACATTTCATTATTAAAACATTTCATATAAATATATATTGTTCCTTTTTTTTGATTGTAGCTTTTAGCTTTATCAATTCAACTGTGTATTCTCAAGAAATTAAACAACCGTCTTTTAAAACTGAATCTGTTAATTTTAAAGATACGTTAAACCCAAGCATAAAAGACACCTTAAACATAAAAATAAAAGATTCATCAAATATTAAGGCTTTAGATACTTTAATTAAGCCAAAAGAACTTCTTGAAAGTATTATTGACCATTCAGCAGATAGTTTAATTAGACAAGATATAAAAAACAATAAAATTATATTATTTAATAATGCACACATACATTATAAAGATATAGATTTAACAGCCGGATATATTGAAATTGATAACAATACTAGTTTAGTTTGGGCTAAAGGAATTAAAGATACTATAGGAACTTATTCTCAACTTCCTGTTTTTAAACAAGGTAATGAAGAAACTACACAGGATTCAATTTCGTTTAATTTTAAGTCAGAGAAAGCTAAAATTTGGGGATTAAGAACTGAACAAAGCGGCGTTATTATAAAAGGTGAAGTCACAAAAAAAGAAAATGACTCTACCATCTATGTAAGTAATATTAAGTTTACTACCTCTGATAAAGAAAAGCCCGATTATTATATATCTACAAAAAAAGCTAAAATTGTTCCCAATAAAAAATTAGTTATAGGTTTAAGTAACTTAGTTATTCAAGATGTGCCTACGCCTTTATTTTTACCTTTTGCATATATCCCTTTAACCAAAGGAAGTGTTTCTGGCTTTATAATGCCTACTTGGGGAGACACTGCACAACAAGGCTATTTCTTACAAAATGGAGGTTACTACTTTGCAATAAATGATTATGTTGATTTAGCTGTTTTGGGAGATGTTTATACGAATGGAAGTTGGGGTTTAAGAACTGAATCTAGCTACTCCATACGCTATAAATTTAGCGGAAATTTCAGCTTTAGATATGAAAATTTAAAAAATAGCATTAGAGGATTTGATGATTTTTCAAAAACAACAAGTTACAATATAAGATGGAGTCATAGTCAAGATACAAAAGCAAGTCCAAATTCAAGATTCTCAGCTTCTGTAAATTTAGGAAGTAGTACTTATTATAAAGAATCATTAAATGAATTTAACACCAATTCATTTTTAAATAACACGTTGAGTTCTTCCGTATCATTTTATCAAAAGTTTGTTGGAACTCCATTTAATGTGTCATTATCTGCAACTCACTCTCAAAATACAAATACAAAAAGCATCACAATGTCTTTACCTTCAATGCAAGTGAATATGGATAGAATATATCCATTTACATCGAAGACTGGAGCAAAAACAAATGCTATACAAAAAACTGGTGTTACATACTCTTTAAAAGGAGATAATAGATTTGACACAACAGACGAATTTTTCTTCAAAAAAGAAATGTTTGAAACTGCCAAATCTGGATTACAACACAATGCCACTTTTAGTACAAATATGAAAATGTTGAAATATTTTACACTTTCACCAAATGCAAATTATAAAGAAGTTTGGTATTTTGATAAAATTAATAAAACATACAATGCCACAGAAGATATTATAGTTACAGATACAGTCAATAAATTTAGTGCTTTTAGAGAATATAATGCAGGTGTTTCACTTTCAACAACAGTTTACGGAATGCTTAACTTTAAAAAAGGAAGACTTCAAGCAATTAGACATGTAATGAGACCTTCTGTTTCTTATGGTTATCGTCCTGATTTTAGCTCATTTTATGAAGAAGTTCAACAAAGTGCAGATGAAAATGACGTGCTTGAATACAATCAATTTAGCAATGGAATATATGGTGGTCCAAGTAGTGGACTTTCAAACAGTTTAAGTTTTACTTTAAATAATACTTTTGAAGCAAAAGTGATGTCAAAAGATTCTACTAAAGTTGAACCTGAAAAAGTTACGTTGATTAATAATCTTAATTTTTCAACTAGTTACAATATGGCTGCTGACTCTTTAAAATGGAGCCCTGTTCGAATGACTGCTGGTACTGACCTATTTAATAAAAAGTTGAAATTAAACATAAATGCCACATTAGATCCTTACGCTCTAACAGCAGCTGGAAAAAGAATTAACACCTTTAACGTTAACAATGGTGGTAGTTTATTTAGATTAACTAATGCAGGGTTAACAATGAATTATGATTTGGCTAGCAGTAAATCTGATGGTAAAAATTCTAAACAACAAAATGCAGAAGCAAATAATTCGGATGGAATTTTTGGGCAAAACTTAAATAATAGTAACGATTTAGG